>JANTGD010000247.1 GCA_024763135.1 Thiotrichales bacterium
GAAACCCGGGTACTCTCACATCCCAGGTCATGAGCGAGGCCAGGAACCGCCCGCGGCGTCCATTACCTTGCCGGGTTGCTTCCTAGTACCTCGTCAATATCGTGTTGACGATGTACTAGGGTCGCTAACGCTAATGTGACCACTTTCGGGCACCGGGTAACGACTCAGCCTGGGCGGAATTTGGCCGAGATCAATGCTATTCTCCCGGAGATCAACAAAATAATGCAGATGTTGCCTAACGGCATGCGTGTGCTGAGTTGTTTCCGTGGGCCAGAGCGGGTTTGATTCAAAGGCGAATGAGCGATGCATGCAAGTGTACAGGCACAGGAAATTTTTCGCTGCGAGCGGCTCAGCAAACGGTTCGGCGCGCAGCAAGTGCTTACGGATGTCGAGTTCTCGGTTAATGCGGGTGAAATACTGGGGGTGATTGGCCCCAATGGTGCCGGTAAGACAACCCTCATGGAATGTCTCACGGGGTTGTTGCCCAGTGAGTCTGTCTCACTATCTTGGCAGGGCGTCGAGCTCTCGCCCTTTGAGGCCAAGCAGTACCTGTACTATATGCCGGACGGCATCCTGCCTTATCCCGACCAGCCAGTCACGCGGGTCTTGCGTTTCTTTCAGCAACTGTATCGCGCAGACGACCATAGATACAACACACTGTTACAACAATTGGCCTTGGGCCCGGTACTGGAGCAGCGTTGTCAGGCTCTCTCCAAGGGATATAAACGGCGGCTATTATTGGCCATTGGATTGCTGTCCTCGCAGCCACTGTTGCTGCTGGATGAGCCTTTTGATGGCTTCGACCTGCGTCAAACACTGAGTATCATGGCGCTGTTGCGCGGAACTTTGACATCACGGGCCTTGCTCTTGTCGATTCATCAGCTTGCGGAAGCGGAAAAGATCTGTGACCGTTTTCTGCTCTTAAATGGCGGGCAGGTGGCTGGTTTGGGTACGCTGGAGCAGCTCCGATGCCAGGCTGGCCTCGTGACAGGGGGATTGGAGGAGGTATTTCTTGCGATCGTCTGAGAAGCATTATTATCGTGTGCTGTTTTTTCAGGAGTTGCGTGCGTTGTTGGGGGCCTCTTCATTGTGGTTGCTGTTAGTTGTGTTGACGTTATTGGTAGGTTACAGCTTTATCCAAGCGGTTGATTTATACAATCAGGCTAGCCAGACCGCATTAAAGTATCCAGAGCTTGGACGCGGGATGAATCCCATTGAAGGCGTATTCGTACCCACGTTTGGTGCTTATTATCTCGTAGAAACGTTATTGCTACCTTTTGTGGTCATTCGGCATGTCGGGCGGGATCGGCAGACGGGAGTTATCAAGCTTTTATTTCAACTCCCTCTGTCAGCGCTCGATTTAAGTGTCATTAAATTGGCAGCCCTGGCGATGGGGGCGCTGTTGATTGCGCTGCCGGGGGCGTTGGCGATCTTTATTTGGATGTTAAATGGAGGCAGTCTCTACCCGCCGGAGTTAGCAAGCCTGGTATTAGGGCATGTATTGTATGCGACGACGATAGTGTGCATTGCGTTTTTTGCGTCGGTGATTTCGAGTTCTATGGCAACCGCGGCGATGCTGACACTGGCACTGACACTCGGTTCCTGGGTATTGGATTTTTCCGCCGGCGGTAATTCAGCGCTTTCGATATTCAGCCAGTTTTCATTCACAGCTTTGTTACGCGGGTTTGAAAACGGGCTCCTGTCTAGCGTTGCGGTTGCTGTGTTTCTCGCCATTGCCCTGCTGTTTTTTCTCACTGCGGTGGCGTTGCTTCATCCAGGGCGGAGTACGTTGTCGAAACTCAAAATAATTGTTATGACATTTGCTGTGCTGGGTACTGTATTTGCGATTGTTACCGCTAAGCCATTTTATTTCGATGCGAGTGAAAATCACCGACATTCCTTCAATCCAGCCGATGAAAAGGCGCTCAGGGCGATGCGGGCGCGCTTGAAAATGACAATTCATCTAGCGCGGGACGACAGTCGCTTGTATGACCTGAATAAAACAGTCCTCGACAAGCTACGTCGCACCGTACCTAAACTACAAATCATTTATGCGAAAACGTATGCTGTCGGGTTGTTCGGTGCCCCCGAAGGTGCACGCTATGGACTGATCGAGTTCGATTATCTCGGGCGGCATGATGAGACGTATTCGACCAGTGCGCATGAAATTTTACCCATACTCCATGCGCTGGCGGGTGTTAGGGTGAAGCCTGAGCCGGTGCCGGCTTATCTGGGGCATCCGCATGTTGCTCAACTGTCCGCCGCGCAGTGGTGGTTCTATCTCTTTCTGCCTTTGGCGTTTTTGTTGCTCGCGTTTCGATTCAAAACTCCGCAAATAAAAATTTTTCAATTAGGAGGTCATAACTCATGACTAAATTCAAGCAACTGATGTTCACCGCATTATTGAGTGCATCGAGCTTTATTATATCTTTAGGTATTCAGGCCGAGGAAGCCTCTTCAGTGATCGTTGAGGATTTTTCTGCCGAGCAAGTCGGTGCCGCACCGCAAACATTTTCGCCTGCCGTCGGTCACTGGTTGATTGGTGTGGATGAGGGCAATCAGGTGCTCGTGGTAGATGGACGCAAATGGCGTCGGGGACAGGCTTCGGTGGGCCTCGCTGATAAAGCGCGCGCGCTTTATGGGGAGCGTTATGCAGAATTTCTTGATAATGTCAAAGCCTATGCGTATTACCCCTTTGCCGTATTCGAACGTGTGGACAATTTTTCCAACGGTGTAATTTCCATGCGTTTTAAGGCGATCGCGGGTCGAATTGATCAGGGGGCTGGGATCCTTTTCGATCTGAAACCCAACGGTGATTACTATGCTTTACGGGCCAACCCGTTAGAAAACAACCTTGTCCTGTGGCGTTTTAAACAGGGAAAGCGCAGTTCCGTTAGTTGGGTCAGAAAAGTACGCACACCTTCTCGGCAATGGCATCGCTTGACGCTCAAAGTGAAGGGTAACCAGGTAAAAGGCGAGGTCAACGGAAAACAATACCTGGCTTTTCAATTACCTGAGCCGGTCAGCGGAAAAGTGGGTATCTGGACCAAGGCGGATAGTGTGGTGTTTTTTGATGACTATCAGGTTGAGCCAAAGCCATGAATTCATTTCGAGTGAACGAATATTGTATCTGTGCCAGGCGTGATTGTGTGCTTGTGGAATGCCTTAGTAAGCGCTGAGTCCTTCATTTTAACAGCCTGTTAAGGAAGCTCTGATTCATTCTGACACGAGCAGATTGTGGTGAAAAATCGTCCAGTTCAAGGCGCGGATCGCAGGTAATAGCTGGCTATTGCGACGATCCGCAACGCAGAAGTGGCCGATTGACCGAGTCGGCGCTCCGCGTCCGCGGGGTGGGCGAAGGAGAAAAAAGCCGGCATTGCTGAAAAAAAATGACTTTGACGCTTTACAAATAGCATTCCTATTTTTGCCAGTTTGTACTACGCGCCTGTTCAATCATAGAGAGGCTACTGTGGGAAAGCCGGATTTGGTTAGCTCCCAACCCTGTTTCTCATGATACAGCACTACGATTCGCCTCAAATCAGCTTCTCCTCGTCATGCTTTCTCTGCTCTGAATGCGATCTGTTCTATCTCCGGGCGAATAGCATTCCTTTCTACTTTGAGTCGATAGATAGCTTTGAATCGCGCGTCTCCGCTAATGACGGTTAGTGTCGAACAACCTATGCGTTATAAAAAGTCCAACGAATCACTTTTAAATAGTTTCTATAAGAGCAACCATAATGATCAGAGAGAAGACAGGCTGAATCCCGGTAACATGACAAATACCGTATTTAAATCAGATGGATAGGCTATTTTCAGCTACATTAAAATCAGACTTGGCATGCTGTCTGCAATAAGTCTGATAACCGCAGCGATTGACGCAGCGGTTTGAGAAACCAAACCATTTTTTTATTTAGGAGATTGAAGACCATGACTGACATGATGATTAAAGACCTGGAAGCAGCTAAAGCCCTCGACGCAGCTGAGATGTCCGAAGTACGCGGCGGTTTGAGTGCTGTTGTCGATAATAGCCAACAAGCCAATCAGCACATTGTGGGCGGCTACGGCCCGATCCATGCCATTAATGCACCCGTCTCAGCACCGAGCACCGTGCTGACCGAGAGCAACCCCTATACCGTTGTCAACCTGAACTCTACCACGCTCGTAGGTTCACATCAGAACGTACTGGCTAGTCTCGGGTTCTAAGCTCAGTTTGATTACACGGTAAAAACGCCACCTTTGGGTGGCGTTTTTTTGTTAATGAAAACTACTGCGATGACTACGGCCCGATAGGTCTGTACGCGCAATTCAGTCAGGTACCGCGTTGTATCGTACGCTTCTCATACCCTGGATGTTCCAGGTTAAGACGTTGCTTACCAAAAATGGCCCGGGCTGGTCCATGCTAAGTGGTGTAACACCGAGTCGTGACCTCTGGGGCGCTCATGTATGGTGTTGCGCCGGCTTGACATGGAATGACTATGCCTGTGCGCCCGGTACCTGAGCACCCTGAGGTCCGCTGGCTGTGGTTTGACGATGGATTGTTATAGTAACGAGCTGTTTCGTGGTTACTATTGTGCGTGAAAATGACTTGATCTTGGCCAAAAACTGAACAGGTAGAGTTCTTACGATTTATCCAGCAATCAGTAGCGTATTACGAAAGATTGAAGTCTCTTCGCGTGGCGTTCATGCTTGCACTCGATGATGACTCAAGGGATGACAGCATTGCTAAACCATTTTAAACAAACTGTGTTCGATCGCCGCCGTGGCGATATCTATGCCTTGCTGTTGTCCATGCTAGAGGGATTTTTTCCCGTGTTTTCCCTGGTTACCGTTGCGGCTTTTGGGGCGCTGCATGCGTATTTCTATACGATTCTTTTAGCAACGTTTGTGCTGTTAGTACTCGCCTGGAGACGCGGCGAGATAAGCGCACTGTTCGACTACGAAGCGCGGCGGGATTTACTCTTAACCTCATTGTTTATCACATCGCTATTTGTATTGGTCTTCATCTCGCTGCGGTATACCAGCGCCGGTAACGTGGCGGTAATTCTGGTGTTGCAGCTGCTCTTTTCCTATGTGTATTTCAATGTTATCGGGCAAGAACGACTCTCCGTTTTGCACAGTCTTGGAGCAGCCTTGATGGGGATAGGTGCGGTTATCGTACTGTTTCCCCAGAATTTCAGTGTGAATATTGGCGATGGATTAGCATTAGTTGCCGCAGCGATTGCGCCGGTGGCCAATCACTACCAGCAGCGTGCACGGCGCCGGGTGTCGAGTTTTGTAGTCCTGGCATTTCGTAATACGGTGGCTCTACCCGTATTATTTGCGTTGGCGATGTTTTTTGAGCCGAGCAGAGGGCTGTTTTCTGATAAGCGTGCCTTGTTGTGGTTGTTGGGCAACGCATTGTTGGTTTTCGTTGGTGCTAAAATTTTATGGGTGGAGGCACTTCATCACATTAGCATTACCCGACTGAGTGCTATGGCGGCGTTTATTCCGGTGTTCACGCTCCTTTTTGCCTGGTGGTTGCTAGGTGAAATCCCCCAGCCCCGGCAAATTGTCGGAGTACTGCCGGTGATTATCGGAGCATGGTTTATGACCAGAAACAGCAGCGTTCAATCTAAAGGTTATACATAAGACCGGGACGAATTGAAATCCAGACGGTCAAAATGGCTGCGCATATTCTAGTACCTCGTCCAGCTTAAAATGACGGGCGCAGTTGTCCTGTCTGCATGCCTGGCGGTGTTGCACTCCTTGGGAAGGGAACAACCATTCCCTGCG
>JANTGD010000248.1 GCA_024763135.1 Thiotrichales bacterium
GCGGATCGCAGGTAATAGCTGGCTATTGCGAAGATCCGCAACGCAGAAGTGAGCGATTTTGCGCCGCAAGATGCCGTGTTACGTATTGATCAGAGCTCCCTTAAGAGTGCCGGCGACAAACCTACCACCACGGCTGATTATGCTCAATAAACGAAAGTGTGCCATCGTACTTGGGGGCTTCAGATCTAGGCTGCATGAGATATTCCTTAATACCCCAACTTCCCCATTTGGTGTACTTATCGGGGCCCGCATAGTGCATATAAAGCGTCCCTCCAGCGTCTTTCCAACCTTGATACATGGCAATGTATGCCTGTTTCATACGGGGATCTCTATTGGCGCGTTGGAATTTTTCAACCAAGGCTTTGTTCTCGACATTATTCCCAATTCCACCGAGATGCTGCCCACCTTCATAGGCAACCAGAGGCAGATCGTAACTTGCGGCAATGGCATAGTTCATACGATATTCCTGAATTGCCGCAGGTACGGTTTCTTTTTGTAAATAGTCGAAAAATTCGGCATCGGTCATTTTACTGACACGTTCTGCATCTTTTCCTCCCGCTGCACCACCAAAATACGCCGCAATCGCCAAGACATCGACATGCTGATAGGCATCTTTGTAAGCCAACAGCATTTTTGTCATGGTATCGCGCACGGCTTGCGTTGCCATTACACGTACCAACTGTTCAGTCCCGCCAAAAACATTTTCAAATGTTTTAAAGATTTCGACACTTCTCGCGGAATAGAACTTCCATGCAGCATAATACTTATTCTTTTTATCCAACCCGCGTTTCTCACCTTGCTCTAATGCATAGCGAGCCTGCGGAAAAATGCCATTCCACACCTCGTTGGAGTACTCAATATAGACTTTATTATGCTTATCGAGATGGTCTCGGATATAGGTTGCGAGCTTCTCAACGTAGTCGTCATCAGCCGCATGCGGAATATTGACCCAGAGATCTGCATGCAAAATATTTACTAATCTGACCATCACCTCAATCGGCATGCCTTTTTGCATCCAAGTCGCGTCGCTGAGCTTCGCCCGATCCGCCCAATGCGCAACCTTAGATCCGTTGGTATTTTGTGCATCCATAAACCGTAATACCGAAAAATCTCGCATAAAGGATAAAAATTCCGGGTTAAATAAGATTGTTTCCGAATGGTCTGCGAAACTCAAATACTGTCGGGCGCCACAAGCAGATGCATCACTGACTGTAGTAAACGGGTCGCCCTCACAAATACCACCCGGCATCACGATACGCAGATTTTTCGGTGGGTTCTTGGGGTTGACTGATTTAATTTTGAGATATAGTCCACATTGGTCGTTACCTATCCTGATCACCTTGCGACCGGTCTTACGATCATTGGACACAAACTTGGTACAGCCGAACTGTGCATCCAACTCACCATCAACCATAACGGTATAGTCGCCTTTGGGTAACATCTTATTGTCATCCACCCATAGCATAGGACTGACAATATCGGCAGGACCGGTTTTGCTGGTCACCCAACCCTGTGCATCTTTGGTCAAGGTAGTGCCTTCACGCTCTGCATAGAAAGGCCTCGCACTGTGCACGATATTAACAAAGGGATAGCTTGTCGACCAATCGACCACTGCATTCACGTTCATGCCAATCGGCGAACGATCAGCACCGGGAAGTTTTTGACTTTTGTCTCGATACGCCTCACTGCTGGCGGTGAGATCAACAGGACTATCTGAAAAAGCATTATCGGCAGACGAACAACCACCAAAGAATACAATTAGCGTTACGATTGATAATAATAAATAGGAGCGCATTCTCTTCATCTCATTGATTTAGCCAGCACTGGCTATTGGTAGTTTTCCCGTCCCAACAACCTTTTTATAATAGACGAGTAACGTCATAGCCATAACACCCACAAACAGTGCCGAAAGCATAATTTGTCCAAGTTCCGCGGGCGCAAAGAACTCACTACTGACCACATAGGCCAGGTAAAAACCCAGTGATAGCAAGGTCAACCCAATTTCATAGTGATTGGCATACCCCTGACGTTGTCTTAGTAGAACCTTATAGATCAAGTAACCGACCATGGAACCTGCTGCCATCCCCAGGATAAACCCCGGCAAGCCCGTCATAAAATAACCAAACAGGCTCAACAGTACCCGCGCGGCAACCACGGACAGGGAAGTCATTGCAGTAACCTTCGGTTCATTATGCGCAACAAAAACCGCCGCATGAAAATCGCTCAAAACCATGAACCAAATCATCAGCAGCATAAATTGTGAAATCCAGCTTGCATCATGATAAGCCTCGGGGTACAGATAAGTGAAAAAATAGGGTGCGGCAAAATAAGAGATAAACAACAAGGCAGTGATAACAGGTAACAGCACTTTTTTCAAATCCGTCATGGTTTTGTGAAACTCTGCCTGATTGTCGCGTGACGCTTCGGCCAGTGCTGGATACACAAGCTTGTGCATCATCATACCCGAAGCGGTATAAAAAATTGTCGCAAATGCAAAAGCAATCTGATAAACACCCAGCTCACTCAGGCTGCCAATTTTTCCGAGCATTAGCTTGTCGACATTTTGAATTAAAAACGTCGACATTGTTCCAAAGAATATCCACTTACCAAAACTCAGTATTTGCCACGAATACTCCTTCACAAAACGGAACGAGTAAAATGCTCTAGGCGTAATCAAATGACTCCCTACGGACAACGTCACTCCATTAATCACGTGCGCGACAATCAGCGACCAAACGCTACCCGTCAGATAGGCCACCACTAAAGTACCCAAAGTCGCGATGATTTGCGCCGTAAAATCCAACTTCAGTTCCGGTAATACATCCATGCGACGCTGCAGAACCGTCATATAAATTGATTTAAAACCAATCAAAGGTAGTGCAATCCCTGCAACATAAAGATAAGTCGCCAACTCAGGCGTGTGATAAAACGCCGCAAGATAGGGTGCAGCAATGACGATCAGCAGATAAAGAACAAACCCTCTGCCAATTTGCATCAACCAGGCTGTGGAACAGAACTGTTTATCCTCACCCTTCTCATTGCGAATTACGCTATCGTAGATGCCCACATCGGAGAGCATCTGCAACCCTACAATAATCGTGGTGACGATGGCAGCAACTCCAAACATTTCAGGCATTAGCATCCATGCCAGCATAAGATTGGAGAGAAAACGGATACCCATTCCTGAGACTGAAAACATCAGCATCAAGAGTCCTTTATTGAGCATAGATTTATGTTGAGACATTGTGATACCTAATATTTATAGTTTGTAACTACTCAGCGAGTTATCCAAAAATGAAGCAACTGCTCAGATCGCCCCTGAAATACACCAGATCAAAGCAAAAAGTGTGAGATTACAAGTGTTAATGACCATTTTTTAACGCAGCGCTGGTGCATTTCAGGGGTGAGCTGAGTAGTTGTTATAGTTTTTCCCCTTGCTGGCAATCGTATGCAACTTCGGATGACGAAAACCACTGGCAGTGCTTTTTCCGTAGAACAAATTGAAGTAAAGTGCAGGCCGCCCTGTTACTATCCAGCGACCATCTCCCGGGAAACGCAAGCCTTGTCTTGGACGCTTTGGATTGCTCTGTATTCATCAGAACACGCTTACTTGGAGCACTGGGCGCTAGACTGACAACCCGCTGATACTATCCCTCGGCTGCGGGCTGCACGGCGACCTCCATTGGTGGCGCCGCAGCTTCTTCGGCGGCGGTTTCTTCCAAAAAACCAATATTGCGATAAGCGCGGACTAAAGCCAGGGAAAGCCACAGCACTAATACAATCGTCGAGGAATAGCTCGTAAATGCGAATTGAATACTGAGCGATACCAACATCGCCGCGAGGGCCTGCCCAAATGCGCGCATGATGAGCAATTCTTTGGGTGGCAACTCATCGCTCTCGTCCCACTCGAGTTCGGCCAGTTTTTCCTCTTCTTCAGAGGCATAGCGCACCAAATAGAAATAACCGCGAAATACAATATATAAGAACAGCCCAAGCCCGACGATGCCCCACTCCATGGCCAGATGCACATAACCATTGACCATATCCACGATCCCCTGTCCCTGGACTAGGGTCTGCATTCGTTTATCAGCACGATACGTGCGTGATCCAAACCACAGATGATCTGGTATCACCTGTAATGAAACTCGTAATAGATCAGCGCGGTACTCAAACGTGCCATATTCATCGGCCTCAGCCAAATCAGGCCCTTCGACCTTGTGCCCACCGCTAGACTGGTAAGCAAAAATCGCGACCATTCCCACTAATAACATGGGGATCATCAACATGCGGCGCACATTAACGCGTAGATTCTGCACAAAATAAACGAGCAGATAGGCCCCAATACCAATCCAAGCACCGCGAGATCCGGTAAAGAATACTGCGCCGAGCAACAACCCCACGACCAGCAACCTCAAAATGAACGGCGATCGATTGATCTTCATAACGGCCAGCGCAACCGCGAGCACCATGGTGAGGAAAAACCCAAACGTAATTGGCCCGGTGAGAGTGGCGCTCACCCGTAGAAATCCACCCCGCCACTCATAGAATGTATCAAGCACGCTTTGAACCACACCCATACGCAGCCCCAAGTCCACATAGGGTCTCCATGTGAAGATCACCTCGATATAGGCAAGGAACATCAGGGTCAAACCGCCAAGTAGAAACGCCATCATTACCCGATAGAGTGATTCACGGCTGCGTATCCCACGGCTGATCACGAAGTACGGCACGCCAATGGTTAAAATCAGGGCAATATTGTCCCGTATGGCCTGGGGTATGGTGAATGCATACAGAGAAGATTCCCGAAAATTCCCAAGCATGAACACCAGCATAATCAGCAGGAAGGCCACATCGATACGCCGAAAACGAAACGCTTCCTGAGTCAGAATATGAAACATGACCGGCACCAGCAGCACCAGGGACAATAAACCAGGCAGTGTGGAACTCTGTACGTTAATCCCCGGTACTAAGGGGAAAACATAGTTAAACGGCAGCGCCGCAAACAATAAAAGATAAAAGCTGATGTTTTGTTCCACATCATTACGCAGGTAAACCACTTTGAGCAAGATGACAAAACCAACAAGTACCCACGCATTACCACTGAAGAACATAACGGCTGTGATCAGCGCCCAACCCATCACATAGGGCCTGATCTCCAAGTCCCGATCGATGAGCTTGAGAATAACAGCAGCACTGCCCAGACAAGCCATCAGCAGTATCAAAGCTTTTATAATGCCAGCCATGAATACGAGTCCTATCTCCCTCTTTCGAATTTGAACCGTCTAATCACTCAACCACCTCTGTCAAGCAAGCCTTACACTTGCCCCTTAAGCTACCTTTTGGCTGTTTAATAGGCCAATGTGCAGCCTCTCTCGCAACATTTCCTTACATGCGACGACCCATGGACAACGCCAGCTCCCACCATCAACCGACAAACGCCACTTCGGCCCCTCACTGCGAGCGGGGAACCACCGCCAAGACCATAATACCGCGGAAGACGAGTATAAAAGCCCAATGAGATTCTGCCTGTCGACCAGTCCTCAGTTAGCTCTGGTGAATGGGGGTACAACGCGGAAAACTTGCAATCTGCCAATTGTATCGCCTCTGATCGGTTGGCCAGGACCGATTCAGGAAATCGAGAGAGGGGTCTTTTAACAGGTTGTTGGAAACTCTCAGCTGGCACGATCCAGCGTTAATTGTGGCTCAAAATGCTCATTTACTGCGTGTAAACTGCGCTTTTTCTCCAGATTTTGCCTTGTCTCG
>JANTGD010000249.1 GCA_024763135.1 Thiotrichales bacterium
TGCGATCCGCCAGAATGGCGACATCTTCGCCACGATGCCGCTGACCTGGCGTGACGTAGCGGATCCCGCTGTGGCGGTGTTCCTCGTTGTACCACTGCACGAAAAGATGGACCCATTCACGCGCCGCACTCAGGCTATCGAAGGGCTCCCTCTGTCGCTGCACCGCCGTTTTGCCTCTGACGCGACACCCTGCGCAACATTGCAGCGAGCACAGAAAAATTAACAAAGTTCGGTGATTTCAAGAAACGACATGCAATTATTCCAGTAACTGGTCGATATGCAGATGCAGGAACTCCAGGTAGGCATTTGCGACCACCGACAAGGGCTTGCCTCTTGGTCTGACAGTATGCCAGGAACGCATCAACGGAAATCCAACTACATTTAGAATGGCCAGTTTTCGGTGTTCGCTGTAAAAAGAGAGCGTACTCTGGGACAACAGAGCCACACCCAGGCCGCCGATGATCGCTTGTAAGATGGCTTCATTACTGCCGAGTTCCATACGAATTTTCAACGGCGTGTTGCGCTCTTCGAAGTAACGCTCCAGTGCTATGCGCGTGCCTGAACCACGCTCTCGCAGCAAAAATGCTTCTCTTGCCAATGTTTTGAAATCGATCCGTTTACGCCTGGCTAACGGATGTGCGGCCGGCGCCACGAGCACAAGCGGGTTATCCATAAACGGCTCCGCTTCGGCTTCGATGTTTTCCGGCGGTACCCCCATGATGTATAGATCATCCTGATTTCTGGCAAGGCGCTCCAGTAAACGGTCACGGTTAACGACTTCGAGTTGGATATCGATATCCGGATACTGGGACAGGAACGGCCCCAATAACCGGGGCATGAAATACTTGGTTGTCGTTACAGCGCAAACGCTCAACCGGCCCTGTTTCAGTCCTTTCAGGTCGGCAATAGTCTGTTCGAAGCGGTTCCACATGTGCAGCCAGTTGACGCAAGTTTCATAAAGCGCTTCGCCGGCCTCGGTAAGAAATATCTTTTTCCCGATTTGCTCAATCAAAAGGACGCCGACTGACTCGTGAAGAGCCTTGATCTGTTTCGATACTGTCGGTTGACTGACGTGCATCTCCTCGGCCGTGGCCGAGAAGCTCTTTAGTCTGGCGAGTGCCTCAAACGTGCTTAACTGGCGCATGGTGACGTGCATCATGGTCTGCTTTTCCTGAATTAATTATAGCCTTAAGGCTATCAAAGCTATCCAGATTATTCATTATGCATTTTATTTGGTTTCACTTATATTGACTTTCAGTTAGAAGGCGAGGTGCCTTCTTCTCATGAAATCAGCTAGAGGAAATCAAATGCAGGTAACGATACAGGCCGTTTTGGCGCCATTGGCGATATGGATCCCCATGGGGTTGTGGCTGCTCGGTTTGGTGCCGTCATCGCTGGCAAATTCATATCCGCAGGGTATGGCACGTTTAAATATCGCCGCTGCCTGGTTATCGCTGGCCGGTGCGCTCGTTGTCGCTGTTTTGTACGCATTTAATGGCGTAGCAAGCTGGACTTTTTTCAGTGTCGATCTTCCCGTCGGCCCCGGTGCTTTCTCGATTAGTACCTACATCAATTCAGTTACAGTGATCATGTTACTGCTAGTCTCCTTCGTCGCAGTGATCGTTTCTCGCTATGCGCAGCATTACCTTGATGGCGATCCGAATCGAGGGCACTTTCACAAATGGTTCAGTCTGACGCTCGCATCCATTCTTACCTTAATTATCGCCGGCAACTTGCTGATGTTTGCGTTGGCCTGGATAGCGACCAGTTTATGTTTGCACAAGTTGTTGGTGTTCTATGGGGACCGTCCCGCTGCGGTGCTATCCGCGCACAAAAAATTTGTCGCCAGCCGATTGGGCGATGCCTGTCTGCTGACGGCGGTGTTCCTGATAGACGCCTCTCTCGGTACGCTGCAGTTCGACACCTTGTTTGACCGTATGGCGAACTATCAGGGCACCTTGCCGATAGAACTGGAATGGGCCGCGCTATTGATTGTCACAGCAGCGGCGCTGAAGTCTGCACAATTTCCGTTCCACGGCTGGCTGATTCAGGTGATGGAGGCGCCGACTCCGGTCTCTGCGTTATTGCACGCAGGTATTGTTAATGCGGGTGCCTTTTTGATTATCCGCATGAGTCCGGTCGTGTCGTATTCGCCGATTGCGCTGGACTGGCTGGCCTGGGTGGGCGTGGTGACGCTGGCGGTGGCATCCCTGGTGATGCTCACCCAGACCAGCGTCAAGGTGTCGCTGGCCTGGTCGACGACTGCACAGATGGGCTTTATGCTGCTCGAATGCGGCCTCGGTCTTTACAGTCTGGCCATGTTGCATCTGGTGGCGCACTCCCTTTACAAGGCACATGCATTCCTGGCATCAGGCAGTGTTGTCGATGGCTTTCGAGGCCCGCAGGTGCACTTTAGCGCAAGTGCGCCGGCGCGCTGGCAGCTGCTACTAATCGTAATGACGAGTCTACTGGTGACCGGTTTGGTCGCCTGGTGGTTCGGCATACACGCGATGGCTGAGCCTGCGCTACTGGCCGTTTCAACGGTTGTTGCGATCGCAACGAGTCGCCTGTTGTTACAGGCTGCCAGTTTGAAGCGCACAGCAGTCTTTTTGTCGAGCATGGTGATGCTCAGTCTGGTGGTGAGTACATCCTATTTTACCTTGCACCATGTGTTCGATTGGCTTGTTGCGCCGAGTGTCGTTCCCGTCAGAGAGACGGGCAAAGTATTTGAATGGATCATGGCCGGTCTGGTGATTGCTGTGTTCCTGATGCTGTTTCTGTTGCAGTACGCATTCAAGCACAGTCGTTCAGCATTTCTGGATGCACTTTATGTACATCTTTACAACGGGTTTTACATCGACGTGTTTCTGACTCGTCTGTTACAGCGCATCTGGCCGGCACCCGCTAACGCCCAGATTTTTCAGGGAGGCAAGTAATGAGTCTGTTAAATGCAAAGGTATTGCGACTGGATGAAGAGATCCAGTCTGATGAACCCGATGAGGACGCTATAAGCAAAGATCAGTCAGGCTATGTATCGGTTCCGTCATCACCGCAGAGAAGATCTGGCGTAGAGACAATAATCGATAGGGCCTGCGCGCGTATCGCGCCGTTGTGGCCTTTGAAAAATTTTGTGGCCGTGAATCCCTTTATCGGCTTGCAAGAAATGCATTTTCAGGAAGCGTCAGATACGCTGGCACGGATACTCGGTCACGGTATTTATTTGTCACGGGATTTTTACCGCGAACATATGGCCAGTGGTCGTATCACACGTGCGGATATACAGGCAGCGATCGACTTCTGTGCGTGTGATTTGACGATAGAAGAGGTCGAACGCACACTCGCAGAACGCGCCCCGCGCCCCGCATTGGGTATGGTACCGGTAAGCCAGATACTGGAAGCCGTTGAAGGGGGGCTCTGGAGCAGTTTCGTTACCGAACGCATTAGCCTGCATTGCGCGGCGTACTTCGACCTCGGGCAGGCCACTATCCCCACGCCCTGGCGTGACCAGTCGCTGTTTACGGCCTGGCGCAAGGCGGCGGCTATCGATCGTAGTCCGGCCATGATGGGCATCGGCGATTTCCGCAATGCGGTAAGTGCGATTCCAACATCGGCGCGCGATGCGATCGCCTGGGGTATCGCGCAACTCGATATACCCGATGAAGCTATTGAACGTTATTTGCATGCCTCCTTGCTGAGTATCGGTGGCTGGGCCGCGTGGACGCGATACTTACGATGGCAGGCCGAGTTGAATGGCGAACAGGATGACAATATCATCGATCTGCTTGCTATTCGTGTTATGTGGGACATTTTACTGTTTCGCGAGAAATACAGTGACGCATTGAATGAACAATGGTGTGCCATGCTGCAGAGGAGCATGCGGCAGCCGTCAGAAAAACGCCAGGCGGCGGCACGAATCGATCGTGTCATGTTGAATGCGATGGAGCACGGTTATCAGCGCCGACTGGTCGCAGCATTGCGCAAGCCTGATACGCCTGTGCAGACGGAAGGACGGCCTTTGGTGCAGGCGGCATTTTGCATCGATGTGCGCTCAGAGATTTTTCGGCGTTCACTGGAGTTGGTAAGCCCGCAGGTGCAGACGCTGGGCTTTGCGGGGTTTTTCGGCATTTTTGTTGAATATGTGCCCTTGGGGGCAGATGAAGGGCGGTCGCATGTACCGGTCCTGTTCAAGCCCATACATCGCGTTTGCGAACAAGTGTCCGAGAAAACTGCACTGAATCATAAAGTGCGGGATCAGCGTCGCAATCGAATCGCGCTCAGCAAGACCTGGAAAGGCTTCAAGTATTCAGCTTCGTCGGCCTTCTCGTTTGTTGAAGCGGCGGGATTGCTGTATCTGCCCAAGCTGTTGAGTGACAGCTTGGGCTGGACGCGACCGGTTCCGGATCCTGCCAGTCAGGGGCTCAAATCGACTTTGTTGCGGTGTCTCGGGCCCTCGCTCGAACGGGATGCCGCTAACCCGGCTGACATGGTATGTACCGGTATACCCGAGCAGGAACGTGTGGATCATGCCGAACGTATCTTACGAGCGATGGGGCTGACCGGCCAGTTTGCCCGGCTGGTACTGCTGGCTGGTCACGGTAGCCGGTCGGTGAATAATCCGCACGCCAGCTCGCTGGACTGCGGCGCATGCGCCGGGCAAACCGGTGAGGTCAGTGCCCGCGTGGTCGCTGCGTTGCTCAATCTGTCTGGAGTGCGTGCCGGCTTGCGTGAGCGCGGCATTGAAATTCCCGATGACACCCGGTTTATCGCAGGACTGCACGACACAACAGCAGACAGTTTCGAACTTTTCGACACCGCTGCAGTACCGCCTGCACTGCAGCCCGATGTCGAACGGCTGAAGCTCTGGTTACAGCAGGCCGGTGAATTGACCCGCCTGCAGCGCGCAGAACGCCTCGGGATAGCAGCACAGCAGGGTGAAACGGAGCCACTTTTCACCCGTCGCACCCGGGACTGGTCGCAGGTACGGCCTGAATGGGCATTGTCCAATAATGCCGGGTTTATCGCCGCACCGCGCAGTCTCACGCGCGCCGCAGATCTTCAGGGTCGAGCCTTCTTGCATGATTACAAGTGGCGAGATGATGAGGATTTTCGCGTACTAGAGTTGATCATGACCGCGCCTATGGTCGTCGCCAACTGGATCAATATGCAATATTACGGTTCCGTGGTCGACAATAAGACCTTAGGAAGTGGCAACAAGGTGTTACACAATATTGTGGGTGGCGCGATAGGTGTTCTCGAAGGCAATGGTGGTGACCTGCGCGTCGGGTTACCTTTGCAATCGCTGCACGATGGAAAGCGCTGGATGCATGAACCGATACGGCTGAGCGCGTTTATTGCCGCGCCAAAGCATGCGATGGACGATATTATTTTGCGTCACAAAAACGTCAGAGAACTTGTCGAAAACCACTGGTTGCATCTGTTTCAGATCGATGAGGATGGAGCTGTCTACCGGCGCTACGCAACAGGCGACTGGCGGCGATTTGAAATTTGACACTCCAATTTGTTTTGCGGGCCTGTTAACACTAATTCTGCTAAAATAATTCAATGGAAATTGCAACAGAAGATTTCAAAATCATCGAAGATCTACTGCCGACCCAACGTGGTAACGTCAAAATCCCTAATATAATAGTCCTAAACGCGATTTTTTATGTCGCCGAGCATGGCTGTAAATGGCGTGGATTACCAAAAAAGTATGGTCATTGGCACACCATTTATACACGCGCTAACCGCTGGGCCAAAAA
>JANTGD010000250.1 GCA_024763135.1 Thiotrichales bacterium
TGAGGTTTTTAGGTTAATTTGTGCCCTAACCTATCACCACAGCGGCGCACGATCCATCGATTACCTGTGAGAGCGCGCAGCCTTCCGCAATTTTATCTAATCACTTGGTATTTTAGGCGCGATGATAGGGATGGTTACGCAGCAGGCTCAAACCACGATACAGTTGTTCGGCGAGCACAATGCGCACCAGCGGATGAGGAAACGTAAGCGGAGACAAAGACCATCGCAACTCGGCCCGTTGTAAAACATCGGCATGTAGTCCCTCCGGGCCACCCACCAGCAACGCGATATCACGACCACTGCCCATCCACGTGGAGAGATTGTGCGCCAGCTCTGTAGTGCTCCAGGTACGCCCCGCCACATCCAGCGCAATGACTTGGCATCCGTTTGGAATCGCCGCCAATTGCTTGTCTGACTCCTTTTTTAGAACACGCGCAATATCCACGTTTTTGCGCCGCTGTCCCGCGGGGATTTCGATTAACTCCAGGCGACAATCGGCGGGCATGCGCTTAGCATAATGCGCATACCCTTCCTCCACCCAGCTGGGCATGCGGGTCCCCACGGCAATGAGATAGATGCGCACACAAACGACCGCTTAATTGGCCTGGCTATCCTGTCCGATCTGTGAGTCGGCAGGCGCCTCCCAAAGTTTTTCGAGATTATAGAAGTCACGTGTTTGCGGCAACATGATATGCACCACCACGTCGTTGAGATCGACCAGCATCCACTCAAGAGAACGCTCCCCTTCCGATCCCAGCGGTTGGTACCCCGCTTCCTTGGCCTTGGCCACCACCGAATCAGCCAGTGCCTTGACTTGGCGGGTGGATGTGCCGGTGGCGATGACCATCAGGTCGGTTATCGAAGTTTTGCCACGGACATCGATGACCTTGATGTCCTGGGCCTTGACGTCTTCCAGGGCGGAGATGACAAGATCGAGTAAAGCTTGTGTACGTTGGTCTAGAGATTCAGGCATGTGATGAAATGTAGTAGCGCTTAGCATATATATAGTCGATCAGAGAGGTAGGCATCAAATAGCGAACAGACGCGCCTGTGGCCAAGCGTTGGCGAATATAGGTCGCAGAAATATCCAGTTGTGTGACAGGGACGCGGAGGATACTGCCTGCAGGCGCAAGGTGCAAATCCTCTCGACAGGTGGTGGTGTGGTGTTCAAGAAACCCCTTGGGAAAGCGTTGAGGTTGTGCAGGCTCACCGGGGCGCGCCATCACCGCGATGTGGGCCAGCTCCAGCAGCTTTGTCCATTGATACCAACCGGGCAGACCGTTGAATGCATCCGACCCCATCATCAGTACGAGTGGACGCTTTTCGCCATAGCGCGCACGCAGTCGCACCAACGTTTCAACCGTATACGAAGGAGTATCACGTTCCAGTTCAAGCGTATCCAGTACAAATCCGGGAGCATCTTGAATTGCGGTTGCCACCATACTGGCCCGAGCGGCGGCGTCAATGCGTGGGGTTCCCCGATGCGGTGGAATATGCGCCGGGATAAACCGGACCTCATGCAACGCCAGGGTTTCCAGAACCTCCAATGCAGGGCGCAGATGGCCAAAATGGATCGGGTCAAAGGTGCCGCCAAACAGCCCGATCATGAACGAATCTGGCCGTCCCCAAGCACGATATATTTCAAAGTCGTCAACCCCTCCAGACCAACCGGACCGCGTGCATGCAGTTTATCCGTACTGATCCCGATTTCCGCGCCAAGGCCGTATTCGAATCCGTCCGCAAAGCGCGTCGAGGCATTGACCATCACTGAACTGGAATCCACATCGCGGAGAAAAACGCGCGCGCGTGTGTAGTCCTCGGTCACGATTGCGTCGGTATGATGCGACCCGTGTGTATTGATATGGGCAATGGCCTGCGACATATCCTCCACCACTCGAATCGACAGGATAGGAGCGAGATATTCGGTCTCCCAATCTTCCACTGTAGCCGCCTCGATGCCCGGAATAATCTGCAGGGTCCGTGGACAGCCGCGCAGTTGCACACCTTTTTCCTCATAGGCACGATGCAGCTCAGGCAATACCTCCCCTGCCACAGGTTCAGCCACCAACAGTGTTTCCATCGCATTGCACACACCATAGCGATGAGTCTTGGCATTAATGGCAATGTCGCGGGCTTTGTGCAGATCCGCTCGATCATCGATGTAAACATGACAAATGCCGTCCAAATGTTTGATGACAGGAATGCGGGACTCTCGGCTGACGCGTTCAATGAGCCCTTTACCGCCACGCGGGACGATGACATCCACATAGTCTTCCAGCGTCAATAAGGCACCGACGGCGGCCCGATCTGTCGTTTCGATCACCTGTACCGCCGCTTCCGGCAGCGCCGCTTCGAGCAGGCCCTCCCGGATGCAGTGCGCAATGGCCTGATTCGAATGAATCGCTTCCGATCCGCCGCGCAATACCGTGGCGTTTCCGGATTTCAGACACAGCCCCGCAGCATCCGCTGTGACGTTGGGGCGAGACTCATAGATAATGCCAATGACGCCCAATGGAACCCGCATCCGCCCGACCTGGATCCCGGAAGGCCGATAGGCCAATTCCGAAACGGCGCCAACCGGATCGGGCAATGCGGCAATCTGGCGTAATCCATCGGCCATGCCTGCAATCCGCTCATCGGTCAGCTCCAATCGATCGAGCAGGGCCGCCTCCAAACCTTTGGCCTGGCCTGCTTCCAAATCTGCTTGATTGGCGAGTTTCAGGCTGTCCCGGCTCAGCATGAGCGTATCAGCAATGATCTCCAATGCACGATTGCGTTGCGCCGTTGAAGAAGCAGCCACCAAACGCGAGGCGGCACGTGCAGATTGGCCCAGCTGCAACATGTATTCAGCCAGGTTTTCTTTGATCAGTTGAGCTTGAGCTTTCATTGGTTTTCCAGTTTCATGGGAGTCTGACCCAGCAGAGCGTCACTCCCCAACGCCGGCTGGCCCGCTAAATCCAGCGCTAATTGTAGCAATTCATCCCAAACATTGCCCTGCCTGATTCCTTTCGCGGTCCGGTCGACGAGCGTGCAAAAGCGCAGCAATTGCAACCATGCCTGTGGAGTCTTCCGCCGCGCTGCACGCTGCAACAGCGTTTTGCGTGGGTTCCACATCGATTGTAGCGCGGGCTGTGGGTCATGCCCGGCAGCGAGCAATTGACTAAAATCGGCCAGCATCCGGATATCCCGACTCAATGCCCACAGCACTACATGGACGGCAACGCCCTCGCCTTGCAGACCTTGCATGATCTTGAGCACACGTCGGCCATCCCCATGTAATGCCGCATCGGCCAATTCAAACGGATCGTATCGGGAAGAATCCACCACGGCAGCCAGGACATCGGCTGTCGACAACATCCCAGGCTCACGCAGCAAACGTAGTTTCTCGATCTCCTGCACCGCAGCAAGCAAATTACCTTCAACATTTTCTGTCAGCAGTCTGACTGCCTCGGGATCAGCCTGGAACCCCGCCCGTCGCAACCGTTCGCCAACAAACTGGTGCGTTTGTGCAGGATTCAGATCCCAAATCTGCAGGACGCCACCGACCCGATCCACCGCTTTGAACCACGCTGTAGTGCGTGCCGTTTTGTCGAGTCGCCCGCTGGTGATCAATAATAGAGTATCCTCGGGCGGCTGTTTCAAATAAGCCGTCAATGCTGCGGCACCCTCGCGGCCTGGTTTGGCCGATGGCAGGCGCAAATCGAGCAACTTGCGCTCAGCGAACAACGATAGGGTGGCCGCTTCGAACTGCAATACCGACCACTCAAAACCCGCATCCACGTCGAGGACCTGGCGCTCCACAAAACCGTTTTGCCGCGCGGCTTGGCGAATCGCATCGGCTGCTTCCATCATCTGCAGAGGCTCATCCCCTGCGAGCCAATACACGGGGAGCAAGTGTTTTTGCAAATGAGTATTCAGTTGCTGCGGTGTCAATTTCATACCAGGTCAATCGCTTTCATAGAACGCTAAAAAGGTCACTACGCAGCAGGCGCGTCTTTTGGCCGAATTCGCGACATCATGAACAACTATTTGCCTCAAATGAGCCACAACAGGGTCTCAAAATGGTTCCGCTCACAGTGCTCGGACAGGCTCCTAGACCACTTCGATCGACCATTCCAGATAAATTGCAAGACTACCTGCCGCCATGGCGGCAAGACCAAAAACAAAGTGTGCATAGGTCATTAACAATAAACCATTGATCACCAGCGCGGCACCGAGAAAATACAAAGTCAAGCCCGGTACCAAGTCGCGCTGTTTCCGTCTGGCAGCCGAGATCATCAGGCTTACCCCGGTCATAAACAGGCTGATAAAAAACACCGCCCACATGGTTTGAAACAGGGCTTGACCGCCAAAAAAAGGCATGTCTCCCGAGGCTACCTTGGGAAGAATGTAGAGCAGCATCATGGATAATGCGATGGTGCCCATCGCTCCGGTGATTGAGAGCATCAACCCAAACAACAGTATAAAACGACTGCGTACCGTGGGACTTAAGCGACGGGTGTCAAACATGGAAAAGTCTCGACCACTCAAACGCCGCATGATACCGCAAGGCGCAATCGACTGAAAACGCCAACTGCTTGCCGCGACTCCCGTCAAACGCACGGCAACGCACAACACCATTGGCTGCTGAGAGTGCCGAAAAATGGCTAGGTAGAGGGTGACTGCACTATGCTGTTCGCGCCTGAATCAGTGGGCTGAGTAGTAACCCGGCACCATAATATGCCGTATTCAGAGCCTCAGGCATCTCCCCTATCAAGGCGCATGCCACAGGCAATGTTCATTCCCTTGGCAAGCACTGCACCTTGATGCGCAGCATCACAAAAGCGCTGAGTCCGTGATTTTAAGCTGGACGATGTACCCGGGCGCCGGGTCAATAGAATAAGCTGGTTGTGCCAAAATAAGGAGAAAAGGCAGTGGATCAAGCGTTGGAAGCAAACAGCTGGGGCGCTTTGAGTTCGAGCGCGCTGAACAGCGCTTCCACATCGAATGGCTTGGCAAGACATAGCGCCGCACCTGCCTCTTGAATACGAGCAACATTTTCAGCGTTATGAAACGCTGTCATGGCGATCACTTTTATGCCCGCGGTAGCCGGATTGCTCTTAATGCGTGAACAGACACTGTAGCCATCCATCCCCGGCATTTTCAAGTCGAGAAGAACCACTTCAGGCTTAAACGTGTGCAGCTTTTCACCCGCAGCAAAGCCATCTGCAGCGGTTTCAAGCAACATCGGCTCTTGCGAAAAACTCAACAACTCAGACACGTATTCAATGACACCTGGATCGTCATCGACCACCAGCAAGCGCAGCCCTTCGCTGGTTACCGCGCGAACCACTAAACCGCGATCTTCAGCAAAGCGACGCACATCCTGTTCGAGAAAACGACGATGCCCGCCGGGTGTCAGGTGCACGGGCAGCTCCCCTTTGGCGCACCAATTCCGCACCGCGCTCTGTGAAACCATGAGCAACTGTGCGACTTTTTTCGTGGTTAAATAGGCTTCCGTCATGGCGATGTCTTTCCGTACAGTGAACTGGCTAAGGCAATCCATAGAAAAGCCTCATTCAACGAGTCTTTGGACACTCAAACGCAAAGCGCCGGTGTAATACCGTGAATGGATGCCCAAAGACCTAGTACCTCGTCCAGTTTAAAATGACGGACTCAGCGCTTTTGTGATGCTGCGCATCAAGGCGCAGTGCGCAGGCAATGGCCGCGTCCTTGGCAAG
>JANTGD010000251.1 GCA_024763135.1 Thiotrichales bacterium
AAGTCCACGCAAGCTCTTGGTGCACCTGGCAAATCAGAAAAACCTCTCATCACCAATAAGGTGACCACGAGTTTTTCCGATTCACCATGCACACCAAAATCTTACGCGTCTTTTTTGCGTCCAACTGAGATTTTTAGGTTCAACCAAACCGAACCAAAGGTTCCGAGCGTTCATACACCTCGGTAATGCTTTGCCCATCCCAAACATACATCAGGTGTGGCCCCTGTGTGGGTAAAGATACGGCTGGTGGACGAAAAACTGCGATACATTGTCCACCTGTATGTCGCACACTATTGTACACCAGCCCCCAGGCCTGTTTGCCGCGAAGCCGATGTCCAAATTGTTGTGCCAACGGATGGTCGTTGGGGCGGGGATTGGCATCGTGCAGTGCTTCAAAGGCGGCACCGCGAACATCGTAAAGCGGCTTGCGAAACTCAGCGATCCAGGCGCGCATACTAAACTGATCAGCACCCAGTCCTGCGTCACGCGCAATCAATGCTCGGTGGTGAACGGTCTCACGAATGGCGGTTTCCAAGCGACGGCCAGCATAGTAAACCCCGTAACTACCATCAGAGAAACGTGAAGGATAGCCAATGTGAGTGAATGCAGCCATGACCACACTGGCCCCGGGACCACTGACCCGATCCTCAGGAGTGACACGTCGCAGTTCGCCCGCCTGCTCTTTAAGCCGCGGGTTAGTCCGCGCCTCCAAGGCCCACAGCGCTTCCTGCAATTCAGGCGGTACATGCCGTTCAAAGAAATCGATGGGAGGATAGCGCGTCGCGATAATGCGATAACATCGACCGCTCAGACGCTTTAGCTCAGGTAACGGAAGTTGGTCAAGCGCTACCATGCAACGCCCAACTTAGCCACGCGCCCAATCCAGGTAGCGGCGGACATCCGCAAGCGCCACCAGTTCACCGTTTAACATGTATTCCAACGGTGCTTGACCTTGGAACAGCGGATCCTCATTGGAATGGCGCATCCATTGCAGCACATTCTCGTCAGAAAAAAGAATGTGCAGTGCCTTATAGATGCCCACCACATAGCTAAGCCGATCCAACGTATCTCGCGACAAACGCCCACTTTGTTGTTTCCTCCATTGAAAAAAAGTCGAACGAGGCGGGCTGCCGAGCAAACGGCGCTGCTGCTCGCTGTTTAACCCCCATTCCTTGGCAATAGAAAAAAAGGCAACCAAGCCGGCGCGAGCCATAAGCTCGTCCGACACGGCCACATCCGATGTTAGCGCGGGCCGCGAAACATGAGAACGGTGCATCATCATTGCAAGTCTATATTTGGACGAATATGGCTAATGTAGTCCATATTCGGACTTTGTCAAGCAATCCCAAAACATCCTCTCAACGTCATTCAATATTGTATACCCCCTGCCCCCGGCAAAATTCGTAACACCGCTCCACCAACCTAAGTAAACCAAGCAGCCCACTCAATCCACCCCTGATAGGCGCACAGCCCCGGCAATCAGCAAGGACGCATCGGCCAACCCCCGGATGGGTTGAGAAGCATAGGAAAAAGCGGGATGAAAGGGGCAGCATTTTTGGGTGACTGGGATTTACCCGGCGACCCAATAGATCGTATTCAGCGTCACAGGCGTGCGTTGAATCAAGGCGGGTCGCGCAGGCAATGGTTATTTCATTGGCAAGCATCACAACACCGAGCCGGCACATCGCTAACTTGCGACACCCTGACACTCGATGGCTGAAGACGAGACGATCTATAGGGGCATTGGGTTAATGATTGCTACAGACAAAAAGACACTCGCCCCGCCGGAACGGGGCGAAACACCGCAGGACGCTAATATTACTCACGAGTATATGCAACAGATCCAGACCTGTCCCCTGGGCATAGGTTTGTCCCCTGGGCCTGCGCACGGCAAAAACACCCGCCTGAACGGGATCTCATTTTCTCCGTACCCTGTTCATACCTAATGATTACTCGCCGATAAGGAGGCTGATCTGTAGTTTTCCATCCCAACCTGATAGTGGATTCGATTGGCGATTAGATAATGCGCGATACAAAGAAGTCTCAGCTTTCCTTAGATCTCCCCGCCGCGCTTCGCATCGAAGAGCTGGAGCCGCGGATTCTTTTTTCTGCCGATTTTGTGCCCGCCACGTTGCCTCCCGAGACTTTGGTTGCCGATTATGAGGTGATTCCGCAGGCTCCCATCTCTCAGGACGATTTAGATACCCTGCTCGATCCGGCATACGATCCCAGTGACACGCTGGTGAATGACGCTGCGCCAGCCCAGATGGCGCCCAGCCTGGATGAGTTGATGGTAATCACTGAGCGGCGGGAACTGGTGTTCGTCAATTCCAATGTCGAGGATTATCAGGCGCTGATCGATCAGCTCGCAAAACCCATCGGTACTTCTGTAGAGGTGGTGCTGCTCGATGCTCAACAAGCCGGCCTGCCCCAGATCCTCTCGGCAGTCAAGGATCAACAGCATCTCGATGCCATTCATTTTATTTCACACGGCCAGGCCGGCTCGGTCCAGCTGGGTGATACCTGGATCTCTAATGGTAATTTAACGGAACTGACTCAGGCCTTCGGGGCCGTGGGCGACGCCCTGAACACTGAGGGCGACCTGCTATTTTACGGCTGTAACCTCGCCGCGACAGACGATGGGAAGGCGCTGATCGATACGCTGGCCGAACTCACGGGCGCGGATGTGGCCGCCTCGGATGACTTGACTGGCGATGCCGCACAGGGCGGGGACTGGGAGCTGGAATATCGGCAGGGAGCGATCGAGACTGACGAATTAACCGCGAATGCACCTCAGAGCACCTGGAATTACGTGTTGGTCAGCAATTCCGTTGCCGACGACCTCGCCACTAATAACTTTGATGGAAACACGGGGCTATCGAACTGGTCCGGGCCCTGGTTTGAAAATGACGCTAGTGGCTCTGGCCCAAATACCGGTAATGTCCAGGTCGTCAATGCTGAAATCAGCTTGCATGCGAATGCATCAAGTATTACCCGCGAAGCCAATCTCAGTGGCGCGACTGCTGCTACTTTCAGTTTCGACTATCGAACCGGCACCGGCAATCAGGCGACGGATCCTGACTCAGTTGCCATTGAGGTATCGGCCGATGGAGGGAGCACCTGGCAGCTGCTAGAGCAAATTCAGGATCCAGCGAATGCTTCGGGCTCCAGGAGCTACGATATATCCTCATACACAGCTGCTAATACGCAGATACGCTTTCGTGTAGACAACGCGATGAATGGTCCAAACGACTATTTTTATGCCGATAATATTGCAATAAATTATACTCAGAATTCCTCTCCTTCTTTTTTCAACCAACATCGTGAAATCACTCTGGCCGCCCCAACAAGCCAGGCAAATTATCCGGTCAAATTACAGTTGGATCCCAGCTTCGACTATGCCAATGCACAAGCAAATGGTGAAGATATTTATTTCTTGGACGACTCCGGCAACGTACAACCACACTGGATCGAGAATTGGTCACCCGGTGGCACATCGAATATCTGGATTAAAGTAACAAACGCGGGCACAACAAATGTGCAGATGTATTACGGAAATACCATCGCGATCGATGCCAGCAATGGTGCAGACGTATTCCAATACTTCAATGATTTTTTAAACAGTACTCCAGGCTCCCTGCCCAGTGGTTGGACACTCGATCAGAATGCGGGAACTGGCACGCCCCCAGCGATCGTGAATGATGGTGGTAACCTGGTATTTTCGGACGGCGCCAATGGGGGAGGACCTGTTGTACAAAACAATAGCTGGGCAGATCTGGCCGTCAGCCAAAATTTTAGAACTATCAATCCAGGCGACCCTATTCAACATGCAGGGTTGATTGCACGTTACACCGATGTAGACAACATGGTCTATGGTGGCATTATCGACAAAGACAAGGCACAGATTTGGGTGAGAAATTCGGGCACTTGGACCCAAATTGGAGGTGACTGGAATATTAGTGCGCTGGCCGTCGATGATGGCACATGGCACCAACAGGAATTACGGATTTTTGGGGATAACGTAGAACTCTATATTGATAATAACCTCATAGGGACAGCATCGCTCACCGGGGCGGGTGCGCCTGCCACGGGGAAAACGGGTTTTTGGTCTCAATACAGCAACAACGAAGCCTACCGCGATGTCCAAAAAGTGCGTGCTTTCAATAGCACAGACAAGGATCTAACTCCTACACTACAAAACCAGGGCTACTCTATTGACGAAAACAGCGCCGGTGGAACCGTTGTAGGAAGGCTGGTCGCCTTCGATCAGGAACCGGGAGACACTGTCAGTTATTCTATTCTGTCAGGCAATATCGACACTGCCTTCGCCCTGGACAGCACAACTGGCGTTCTCACGGTCAACAATCCGGCCGCTTTGGATTTTGAAACGTACCCCACTTTCACTTTGAATGTGGAGGCTACCGATGGGAATGGCGGGCTATCCAGCACCAGTTTCACCATTCAACTTAACGACCTCAACGAGCCGCCAGTTGCCGTGGATCATCGCCCCTCACTGGATTTCGATGGCATCGATGATTTTGTGGACATCCCCAATTCCGCCGCGTTAACGATGGATAATGCATTCACTATGGAAGCATGGATCAAGCCCGATGCCGTCAGTGGTAGCGAATACATGGTCCTGAATAAAGAAGGGGAATATGAATTTGCGATCAAAAATGGAACGCTACAATGGGGATTTAGTAACACTGATCCTGGTTGGAGCTGGTATGACACGGGTATTGCGATTCAACCCAATGTTTGGACGCATGTCTCGATCACCTACGACGCCGGCACTGTCAATACTTATATCAATGGCACGTTATCAAACAGCTATAGTGGTGCTGGCAGCATCGGGGATGCGCATGTCGGTAAAGACAATTTAAGAATCGGGGGGCGAACCAACTCTCCGGACGGAAAATATTTCGATGGGCAGATTGCAGACGTAAGAATCTGGAATATTCCGCGTACCAATGCCGACATTCTCTCTAGTTACACCACGCAACTTACCGGGAATGAAGCGGGTTTAGTCGGGAACTGGTTGTTTCATGAAGGCACTGGAAACCAGGCATTTGATCAATCTCCTTACGCACAGACCGGCACACTCGGTGCCGGGAATGTCACCCAGGTACCCGGATGGCAGGGGTACTATTTAGCTGAAGATGGCGCACTCAATGTGACTGCAGCAGCAGGAGTGCTAAGCAATGACTGGGATCCAGACAGTGATACTCTGACAGTTAACACAACGCCCATCACCAATGTCAGCAACGGCTCCCTGACGCTCAACAGCGACGGCTCATTTACCTACACACCCACCGCCAACTTTTCCGGTATCGACAGTTTTACTTACGAAATCAGCGATGGAAGGGGGGGAACCGACACAGCGACCGTTTACCTGACGATAACACCGGTCAATGATGCACCGGTCGGCGTCAGCGCCAGCCTGTTCCCCGCCATCAACGAAGACGATGTCACCAGCGCAGGGAAACTGGTCAGTGACTTTACGGCCTCGACCACCGATGCAGACAGTGGCGCTGTTTATGGCATCGCCGTGGTCGAAACCAATACCTCCAACGGTACCTGGCAATACACGCTGGATGGCAGCACCTGGCAGGATATCGGCGCTGTCAGCAGCAGCTCCGCCCGGCTCCTGCCATCGGATGCCACGACCAAAGTCCGCTTCGTCCCCAATGCCGATTACAACGGCAC
>JANTGD010000252.1 GCA_024763135.1 Thiotrichales bacterium
AATGATATATGGCCAAAATATACATAACTTATTGAATTTATGTTGTCAACTTTTTTCGATTGGTGTAGATATCGAGAAAACTATATAATTACTTGTTGGCACAACACTACGACGAAGATTCAGCAAACATCGATAACAAAGTTAAGGAGAATTCCATGAGCAAGTCAGTCTCGAATCCTGCGGCAATGCCCGAATCTGATAAGATAAAAATTGGGTTATCTATTCCTTCTGTGGTTATTTCAGCTGTTGCGAAAATTGGTGCAGAAATAGTAAGGGCATTGCTAGAAGGAACAGGCGATAATAGACAAGACATGGTTGTTATCGTTAAGAACTATACAGGAGTAGATCTTGCACAAATACAGTATTCAACAAAACATAATAATGGTGGGTTTAAAGATGACGAACCTCCGCTTAACTATATTAGAGCAAAGAGCATAGGGGGAATTGCGTCTCATGGGGATTCGCTCGTTGGTAACAAGAATTATGTTCTTTATGATTTAGATGGAAATGACTTATTGATTTACTGGCATGTCCCAAAAGTGGGATTCGGTAGTAATAAGAGTAGCAATTATTGGATTGATTTTCGGTCAAAAGAAAAAGTAAAAGAGGGAAGGGGATTTCGATCTATGGATGATCACGCGATCCTAGACTATGGAAAACATAAACAGATCGAGGGTCATCGGAAAGATAAGGCAGGTAAATTTCGTCTCGTGGCATCCAGAAGCACAAATAGCATTTTTTTGGATGTTTTTACAGATGGGCAGCTTCCTTATGTTTAGGTTAAATATGTTTAGGTTAAATCGTCGCATGTAGAAATGGGCGAGAAAGATTAGCTCCGTGCCAACCAGCGCATCAAGCCGACCGCATACTGCGCCGTTTAGCTCCTGAGTTTGTTTGGAGTTTCGGTATGTGGCGCAGTATGCGTCGGCTTATGCGTAACGTTAGCTGTTCTGAAAGAAAGCATACACATGAATGGAGGTGTTGGACGAAATGATGTCTTTTATTTTCCGTTCATAGTACCAGATTCAAAACAAGTGAAAGGAGATTCTCATGACTAAGTCCAAGGTTTTTGTATTAGTTCACGATCTAGCCGGCCAACCTGTAGAAGCTACCGTCGAGTACATGGAGGGGAAACAGCGCAAGTTCCGCCCCTTGGATTACGACGAGGGTTTGCAGCGACACATCGGGCACCTCGAGCCCGGGCCATGCAAGCTTCGTGTTCAAGGTCCCAAAGGCACTTCGGAAGAGCATAGAGACCTTGATCTCGTCGAGGGTAACAACTATGTCTCCGTGATGGTCGCCGAGCCGGGTCTTCCGGCACTGCGTACCCCTGATGGCAATTGGTATTTCAAGATCCGAGTCAATGAGCGCCTGCTACACGTAACGGGTAAGGGAGCACGACAGCGCACGTCAGAGATTTTGAAGAAGGACAAACTGAGCTTTGAGCCCATCGCTTCGCGTGCCGAGATTCGCGATGACGATGTGTTGTTTCGGGTTTCGGTTGGCGGTCCCGAAGGGGAAGAGGTTGAGAGGCTGGAGCGCATTGCTTCCGAAACGTTACCAGAGCTCGGACTGACCGGACGCGTGGCCGTCCCCGGCTACGTTGGCGATGATATCGCCTTTGGTCTCACTGATGAGATCATTATTCGTTTCCAAAGCCATGCAACGACAACGCAGGTTGCGCGACTGGCCAAGCGCCACAGTCTTCAGCAATTGAGGCAGATCACCTGGATGGGTAATGCATTTCTGTTCCGTCATCCGAAGGGTACCTCAATCGACATCCTTGATCTGGTTGACGATCTGAACCAGGATCCGGTTGTGATATTCGCTGAGCTGAACCTCGCCAAACGGCTCCAAAACTTCGTCTACACTCCTGCCGACTATCTCTATCCGGAGACCCCGCATCTTCCGCTGATAAACGCCGACGATGCGTGGGACACAATCCAGACGTCAACCACCGTGAACAGAGGGGGGAGTCCGGATGTGGTTGTAGCAGTCCTGGACCTGGACGGCGTTGACCCGACGCACCCGGAGCTAACAGGAAACCTATCAGACGGAACCGCCAAGCAGATTGCCAACTTTGATTTTGTCAATATGGCAAACCAGACCCTCGCCAACTGCCCAGGCGATCACGGCACGCAGTGTGCCGGCTCGGCCACAGGAAGATTCGACAACACCGTGGGGTCCTCGGGAGTAGCGCCCAACTGTAAGCTCATTGGCGGCAGATTCTCTGGATTCGCAACGGACCTGCAAATCGCAGACATCTGGGTGTGGATGGCTGGTTTTCCAACTGGCTCCACATTGGCGGGATTCCCAGCACAGCTCGCTCAAGGAGCCCATATCATCTCGAACTCATGGGGGCCCAGTTTCGCGCCAACCAACCAGACGTTGCGGGATGCATTCGACTTCCTGGCAACCTATCCGCGTGATGGTCGCGGCGTCATCATGGTCTTTTCCACCGGAAACTACGGCTACTCGCTTGTCGACACTCGCAATCCGTATGCGGCAGACCCCAAAACGTTGGGCATCGGTGCGTCCATCAACACTAACCCGACGAATCCGGTGAACTCTGTACAGCAGGATCATCAGGGCAATACTAACAACCTACCGGCAGTGGTTGACACGCGAAGCTACTTCAGTCCTTACGGGTTAACTGTAGACCTCGTGTCCCCGAGCCATACCTGCTACGGCCCGGGTTTGCCGGGAGCCGGGATTGTCGATCCAATTATGGCTCCAGCACGCACCAATTTTGGTGATTGGCCGGCGAACGCAGTTTCAACGACAACGCTCACCTCTGCCGTAGCTGCTGGAGCCACTGCGTTACCGGTGGCGTCAACTACCGGTTTCGCTGTCGGAGAATATGTTCTGCTCGATATCCCCGGCGCTGCAAATGCTGAGACAACACAGATAAGCGCAGTCGGTGCAAACCAGCTCACTGTGACCGCGATTGCCAATGCACATGCAGCCGGGACGAGTGTCGCAACCGGCCCAAATAACTACGCCATGAATGCTTCGGTGGGATTTGGAGGGACCAGTCATTCCTGTCCTACTGTAGCGGGGGCAGCGGCCCTCCTGCTATCGGTCAAATCCGACCTGAACTGGGTTGAGGTTCGACAGATCCTGCGGACGACTGCTGTACAGATCGACGCTGCACAGGCTTTTGCCACTGGTCAATGGGTAGATCTGGATGGAGACGGCGTGAACGAGTTTAGCCAATGGTACGGCTATGGAAGGCTTGATGTAGACGCAGCAGTGTCAGCGGCTATCAGCCTCACACTTCGATCCGATGCCGTTGTTCGCGACAATCTGGGCGACACGGGCGCAGTGCCATCGACCGGATGGCATGCAGCGAGTCCGGACATTTGGGTGCGAAAGACCAACGATCCCATTCCGGCACTGGCATACGGAGACGCACCACCACACGAGAATCCGCAGTTTGGTCAGGACAACTACGTCTACTTGCGCGTCAGTAATAAAGGCACCGGAGTTGCTCCAGTCATTTTCTTGCGGGCTCTAATTACGCACTTCCCGGGCGTCGAATTCCAGTATCCCGATGACTGGCAGCCGACGCCTCGCTTTGGGGTCACGCCCACGCTTCCGCTTCAGCCAGGAACGTATCTAATCGGAGAATCCGTGGTCAACAACCTCGCCGCGGGAGCAAGCACGATCGTCAAAATGACGTGGGATCGGGATTTGGTGCCTCCGCAGACGGTAACTGTGGGGGGATCGACGGTAACCTGGCACCCTTGCCTCTTGGCGGAGGCGGCACCGCACGATGGCCCCGCCATCGTTACGGGACTAGCCTACCCGGTCAAGGGCGACAACAACATCGCACATCGCAATATCGCCATTGACTATCCAGCGACGGGAGGAAGCTCGGGATTGATGAATACCGTTGTCGCAGGGACCAGGGATGCATCAGGTATTGATTTACTGGTAATTGATCGCACAGCACTTCCTGCTGACATCGGCGTTGTGTTGCATACCTCTGACATATCGGTGATGAAGAATTGGCTTGAGTTGGTCCGCTCCAGGAGAGGTATTTTGAAAGCGGAGCCTCTCGGCGCCGCACAGCCTAAGCCAACACCTGTACCGGAGATGCTTGACGCCAAGTTTAGAGATAGGGAGTGCTGCGACATCACCCTTCTCACGAATGCCCGGCTTGCTGTGCAGTGTTGCGATGACGACCTGCTTCTGCTCGATGCGCCAAGGGGGACAAAGTTCAGAAAGCTTTGCACCGGCAAGGGAACCGAACGTCTGCGCGATCACGTACAGGTCGATTATTGGAAAGGGCAGCATGTTATCCGTATAGACCACGGTGCAGGAGCTATTGCTCTCCCCTTACGGGTGGCAGCTAACGTATGGACGCCTGTTTTCGTGGGAACCAATGTCCCAAACGGCACAAACCGGCTTCGTGGACGGATTCTCGTGAGTCAGGTTCGCGCAGATGGCGAGGTTTCTCCGGGCTACGAAATTGAGGTCTGAGTGTATATGCATAGCGTCTGACCAAGAACCTGATCTGTTGGATGCAGCTAACAAAGGGCTACACCGGACAACCAAAAGCTACGCGGTTTTCCGCTGCGCTCCAAACCGCTCCACTTTTGGTTGCCGGTGAGCCCAAGCGTTCTCTTCCTAAAAATGGTGCAAACATGAAAATGATTTCAGTGTCATCAAGAGCAATAAACGCAATTGGATATTCCCCGGAGATACGCATATTAAAAATCACCTTCAATCAAAACAAAACTTACGATTATTGCAGTGTCCCTCAAGCTGTTTTTAATAACCTGTTAAAATCACAATCTAAAGGCTCTTATTACAACGACAACATAAGGGACAAATACCCTTGTTATTGAACAATCTTTTCTCAATGTCCTCCAATGCATATATAGCTTTGGAATTATCAATAATCCAGTGTGTTTCGTCTGGCTCCGCACTCTGAACGTCTGTAGTCACAGTGTTGTGTGATGAGTGTAAGGCTTCACCAATTGTCTTTATCGTTAATAAAAATTCTTTATTCATAATATAAATACCTAAATAAAAAGGGAGAGTTCAATGGACATCGGAAGCATTACTGCTACAGTTACTGGCCTTAAAACTGCTGGCGACATCGTAAAGTCTCTCATGGAAAGCAAGGCTCTCTCTGAGGTTAGTGGGGCAATTACTGAGTTGCAATCCCAACTTTTCAGTGCGCAAAGCAATGCTATCTCTGCCAATGCGGAGCAATTTGCGATGATTGAGGAGATACGCACACTTAAAGAAAAAGTTACCAAGATAAAAGCATGGGAAAGAGAGAAGGACAGATACCAGCTTATATCCCCATGGCAAGGAGCTGTTGTTTATGCGTTGAAGGACTCTATGAAGGGAATGGAACCACCGCATTGGATATGCGCAAACTGCTATGAGGATGGGGAAAAACGAATCCTCACACAACAAAAGAAAGGTAGTGGATTTGTTAAGATTTTGTGTCCTAAATGTGGTGCATGGTTTGATTCTATAATGAGACATAGTAATGGAATCCTCTTTGAATATGCGTAAAAAAAAATAAGAGAACCAGTCAATTCACTTGACCCGCTACTCGTATCCGATTTTTCAGTTAGTTTTTCTTTCATAGTTTCCTCCATGTTCCCGTCATCCTGCATGGCGGGCAAGTGATTTCAAACGATGCCGTCGCGCTGCGCGCGACG
>JANTGD010000253.1 GCA_024763135.1 Thiotrichales bacterium
CGCTCGTTTTGATGCGGCCGTTTTTTTATGTTACCTAAGGGGTTGCGCGTTACACAGGCGTGGGAGCATAGGAGCGTGGACCGATTTCTGTTAGGCTTTTGCGATCTTTCCAACGCGCCACGCGATCATGAACTTTTTCAAAACATCCGAACACGCGCATAAAGGTGACCGATTTCCTTTAGATACAGCATTGGCCGACCTCAAATTCGACGCGCATGGGCTTATCCCTGCAATCAGTCAGCAATATGACAGTGGTGAAGTGCTCATGCTGGCGTGGATGAACCGGGAAGCCCTGGAAGAAACATTAAACACAGGGCGGGTGTGTTTTTATTCCCGCTCCCGGCAACAACTCTGGCGTAAAGGTGAAACCTCTGGACAGATCCAAAGACTGAAAGAAATGCGCATCGATTGTGATGGCGATGCACTGCTCTTATTGGTGGATCAAACCGGACCGGCCTGCCACTCGGGACGCCGCAGCTGCTTTTACAACAGCGTCCATGACAAGTCGCTAGAAATAGCCAGCGAGCCATTGATCGATCCAGAAGACTTATACCGCAAATGAGCAAAAAATTCTTGATCCTTTTTGTGCGGTTCTACAGCGCATTGATCAGCCCTTTTTTTGGGGCGTCCTGTCGCTATACGCCCACCTGCTCCGCCTATATGCAGGAGGCGATTGAAACACATGGCTCACTGCGTGGGTTGTGGTTGGGTATCAAACGCATCCTCAGATGTCACCCATTTCACGCGGGTGGCTATGACCCTGTTCCACCCGGTTGCGATCAGGATTCCCATCCCCATAAACACTGATCACGCTGACCGATCATCGCATCAGGACCTGCCGGATGCTTCAGTTTTGCACTGGGTCAGCCCGGCGGCCAGGAAAATGGCCTACCGCCCAAAATATGCAGATGGATGTGGAAAACCGTTTGCCCAGCACCCTCACCACAGTTCATGACGACACGATAGCCAGAGTCTGCAATGCCTTCCTGCGCAGCCACAGTTTTCGCCGCAAGCAACAGCTTGCCAGCCAGCGCTGCATGCGCATTATCCAGATCATTCATGGAAGCGATATGCACCCGGGGAATGGCAAGCAGATGGATCGGCGCCTGGGGATTCAAATCGCGAAAGACCACCACGTCCTCATTTTCATACACAATCTCGGCCGGAATCTCTCCCTGGGCAATCTTGCAAAAAATACATTCTGTCATGGCTCGTAATCCTTCCTAAACCGCCTGTTATCAGGCTATTTTGTAACTGCTTAGACTACCCTTGAAACACATCAGGTCAAGTTGCTGGATTAATCATAGTGGGTGCGCCCTTCGAAGGCATGGGACAAAGTCTGCGCATCGATGTATTCCAATTCGCCCCCAAACGGCACGCCCTGCGCGATACGACTGACCGCAACATTGAGGCTGCGTGCCATCTCGCTGATGTAATGGGCGGTTACTTCGCCTTCCACGGTGGGATTTGTTGCCAGAATTATCTCCTTGATGTGCCCTTCTGCCAGGCGCTTTTCTAAGATATCCAGCCCCAAATCTTCAGGCCCAATGCCATCGAGAGGCGAAATATGCCCCAACAATACAAAATAATAACCCCTATAAACCGATGACTGTTCGATTGCCAGTACATCCGCGGGATTCTCAACAATACACAATTTTTGTCGATCCCTGCCAGAATTGCCGCAGATTTCACACACCGGCTGCTCGGTCAATGTTCTGCATTGTTGACAGCGGCCAACGCGCCGTAGCGATTCCTCCAATGTTTGCACCAATTGGGCTGCACCCTGACGATCTTTTTCCAAGAGGTGGAATGCCATGCGCTGCGCAGTCTTGGGGCCCACGCCCGGAAGACAGCGCAGCGCATCCATCAATTGTTGCAGCAACGGAGAAAACGTCATTACCTGGCTTTAGAACGGTAAATTCATTCCCGGCGGCAGGCCAGCGGTCACGCTGGACATTTTTTCCTTGGTTGTTTCCTCAACTTTCTGAATCGCGTCATTGAAGGCTGCGGCGATCAGATCTTCGAGCATATCTTTGTCGTCTCCAAGCAGTGAATCATCAATCGATACTTTGCGCACCACATGCTTACAGGTCATCACGATACTGACCAGACCGCCACCGGCGACACCGGTAACTTCGATACCCGCGAGCTCTTCCTGAACCTTCAACATGCTTTCTTGCATTTTCTGGGCTTGTTTCATCAGGCCACCCAAGGCACCTTTCATCATAGTTTTACTCCAGTATGAATTGGATTCTCAATTTCCCATTGGTCACGCCAGACCCGCTCATTCCGGCTTGATGCTTCCGGGGATGATCTCAGCGCCGAATTCAGTCTTGAGCGCATCAACGATCGGATCGGATGCGATTGCTGCTTCGGCCGCCAGCTGCCGTTCTTCGGCCGCGCGTTTTTGGCGTGCGGCGGGCGAATCAGGTTCTGCGGCCTGGAGTTCAACCCGAAGTTTTAAATCAGTATTATCAAAAAAGGTCTGTAACGCCTTTTCAAGCTTGCGGGTGACGGTCGCATTCTGCAAGCCTTCATGCCGCGCTGAGAGGCCTAATGTGAGCACATTCTGTGTATGTTCCATCAAGATACAATGACTGGCAAACATCTTAGTCATGCCGGTTACAGCTAACTGATCGAGTATCGATTCCCAGGGATCGGCCGTCTGGTCGTGATCGGGGGCTGTCTTAACAGCTGTCGTCTCTGTTACGTTCTTCGCGGCTGCCAAAGCACCTCTTTCAGGCTGTGTGGTGGCCTCGGGATCGTTTGGTATCGGCGGTTTAGCCGTCGATTCACGAGTCGCCGATCCACTCCCGATAGGCGTGGACGGTGCTTTGATTGACCGGGGCGGCGTCGCAGCATCGGCGGGCTTAAAGGCCAACATTCGCAGCAGGGCCATTTCCAGAGCGTAGCGCGGTTCTGGCACTAAAGGGAGATCCCGGCGAGCGCGTAATGCTATTTCGTAAAACAGCTGGAGTTCCTCGGGGGATGCACGACTGGCAATCGGGCTAAGCGCTTGGACATCCAGCCCACGCAGCGACAATGCATCGGGCAACATCTGCGCCATCGCCAAGTCATGTAGCAGGGTAATCATTGCAGCAAAGATATGATCATAGTCAGGCGCCAACTCAGCGAGCTGTGCTACTTGCTGCATCAGTTCTGTTGCGTCACCCTCGATCAGCGCGGACATCAGCGCTATGAGAGACTGTGTCGACACACTACCCAGCATTTGCCCGACTTCCTGATCACGCACCGCCCCTTCCCCATAGGCAATGGCCTGATCCAGCAGACTCAACGCATCTCTCAGGCTGCCGTCAGCCGCGTGAGCCAAATGATGTAGCGCTGGTGTTTCGAATGTTACCTGCTCCTGTTCCAGAATATGGGCCAACTGTGCGACGATCTGCGCTTCCGAGACGCGTTTGAGATTGAATTGCAGACAACGCGACAAAACCGTCACCGGGAGTTTTTGTGGATCAGTGGTTGCCAGGAGAAATTTAACGTGCGGAGGGGGTTCTTCCAGAGTTTTGAGCAAGGCGTTGAAGCTATGCGTTGAGAGCATATGCACTTCATCGATCAGGTAGACCTTAAAGCGGCCGCGCGTGGGCGCATATTGCACATTTTCCAGGAGTTCCCGAGTATCATCGACACGAGTTCTGGAAGCGGCATCGACTTCGATCAGATCCACAAAGCGGCCTTCGCTGATCTCTTTACAGGCATCGCAATGGCCACAAGGCGTGGCAGAGACACCCGTCTCACAATTCAGGCATTTCGCGAGGATTCTCGCAAGTGTGGTTTTACCCACTCCCCGGGTACCCGTGAACAAGTAGGCATGGTGGAGCCGCTGTTGGTTCAGGGCGTTGATCATGGCGCGCAGAACGTGCTCTTGGCCAACGACTTCATCGAAACCGGCCGGACGCCATTTTCTCGCGAGAACTTGATAGCTCATGGGTAAATAGAAAAACAGAGGGAAGCGTAAGCAGAGGCCCAGCCAAACCAGACAGAGTCCTGCACCAGCCACACTCCGGCGCCCGACTTCACCACTACCGTTGCTCCCTTCCGGGCCTGGCGGGGTTTGCGGCTGATCGTCGCGAAGGGACCGATGCAGGAAGCGGGAGTATACCACAGTCTGCGTCGCTGAAACCGGTGAATTGATTATAGGGGAAAATGCGCGTTTCGAATGGTCTAAAACGATCAGCTACGGTGGGGTGTGATGCCATAATAGCTACTCAGACAGTAGTCAAATGTGTCGTCACCGCTCAAATTGCTCCTGACATACGCCAGATCAAGCCGAAAAATGTGAGATTACGCGTGTCAATGGCCAATTTTAAACGCAGAGCTGGTGTATGTCAGAGTTTAGATGGATAGTTACATATTGCATGCCGTTCAAATCTCGGCGTTGTTGCACCCGGTGAAAGACAAGCTCTGCAATCTCCCTGCAACTGCGTAAAAGAATAACGCAGAACTCCGCTAAAATAGCAACTAGGTGATGTCACCGCCTCCCCTCTTTTCATCAGCACAGACCTTCCTTTACCATCGGGTGCCAGGGAAAATCGTGCTACTCCAACTGCCTGGACGCGATCTGCCCCTATACTAAGACAATTTTTTGGAATCCGTCGCCATGAAGTGTATTTACTCGGGAGTTGTCGCTGCAGGACTCATCGGCCTGCCATCAGTTGCTCCGGCTATTCAAATTTCAGACTATCTCGATCCTCAAAGCGAATGGGAGGAAGCCTTTTTACTGGGTCAATTCAACAGTAAATCGGGAAATCAGGAGCAAACCAGTTACAACCTGTCCGTAGAAGCCGACTACGAGCACAACTACAGCTCACTGCCACGTGTATGGCAACTGGCTGCGGATGGTGCGACAAATCTGTCCCGTGGCCCCAATCGTGACGATCCGGCGGTAGAAGCCACACTGGCGCACGCACATGCGCATATGGATAACTACTTTCATCCTAAAGCCGCGTGGTTTTGGTTTGGATCGACCGACCTTGCTTATCAGGACGATCGACACGATCTGTTCACCAAAGTGGGGACGGGCATCGGCTATGGGCGGGTCATCAATGCGACACCACTGGCCAAAGTATTGCGGATCGAAGAGGAACTGCGGGAACATGGTCTGCTAATGGGGCGAATAACCGATGCCACCTACCTGACACTGGCCAAAATGATCGACCGGGAGGAAGAATTCAAAAGCCGCTACGGCACTGATGAATACAAACCTTATTGGTTCATGGCATTGGAGGAAATTCTACATCAGGCAGGGTTGCTGAAATCGGGGAGCCTCGGTGCGGCCGGAACGCTGTATATGGATCGCGTGTTATTCGATGAGCCCATTAGCACACGCAAGCATGGTTGGGTATTACGTGCAGGTGTTGGCATGGTGGTGCAGGACTTCGATGGAAACAATGGCGACCCGACGCTGGATGCGGAGTGGGAATACGCCCGCCCCTATGGTTATCGAGGACAAGTGAGCAATGTGCTGAAATACTCGGCAATCCTCACCGACAAAACCGGGCAGTTATTGTCGAACACATTAAAATACACGCATGAAATCTCCGACAGGATCGATTGGGAGAATACCTGGCGTTTGTTGCTGGATAAGCCAGGTGACAACGAAACCGATACCCTGACAA
>JANTGD010000254.1 GCA_024763135.1 Thiotrichales bacterium
CACCATAGGACCACTATGATTCATAAAAACAAAACCACATCTAACCCCTTGATGACTCACTGATACAGACAGTTTGGGCTTGGCGGTGTACTAGTCGCGAATCCTGAGCAGGCTCAATGCCATGGCGGCGACGCCCAGTACGCTCATCATGAGATATTCAAAGCCGTGGTCTGCTATACCACCGCCCTTTAAGAATAAATCTCTTACGACCACGAGGTAGTAGCGCAGCGGATCGAGCCATGTGATCCATTGCACGACTGTAGGCATATTCTGAATCGGAAAGGCAAAACCCGATAGTATGACCAGCGGCATAATGACGAAGAAAGCCAACAGCATGGCTTGTTGCTGGGTGCCTGCATAACTGGAAATCAGCAGACCGATACCCAGAGAGCTCATCAGATAAAGTCCGCTGCCTAAAAACAGTGCCAGGAGGTCGCCACGAAACGGCACCTCAAACCAAAACACTGCGATCGCTGTGATCAGCATGACGTCGAACAGGCCAATACAGGCGACAGTCACCAGCTTGCCCAACAAAAACTCTATACGATTGAGCGGTGTGACGAGGAGACGTTCCAGCGTGCCCAGCTCGCGTTCGCGCACGATGCTCATGGCAGTCAGTACGAGCGTCGCAATCAAGACCACATTGGCCATAATGCCCGGAATAAAGTACCAGCGGTCGTCGAGGTTTGGGTTGTACCAATTGCGTGCCAGTAATTCGATGGGAAGGATGTCGCTGCCGGCTTGCTGCACCAGTGCGCGGTTGAGTTGCCCGAGAATCACCTGCGCGCTGTTCGAATCGCTGCCATCGGCAATCAATTGTATCGCCGGTCGTTGAGGGAAGTCTGCCGCAAAATGGAGGATCGCGCGGATCTTTCCATGCGTCATGGCCTGCTGGGCTTCCCGCATGCTCGCATAGTGGCTGAGCCGATAGTGTTGGGTTGCGGTTACGGTTGCCAGTAAGGCACGTGTTGTGGCTGTTTGCGCCTGATCAACGCTGCCGATATGGGCGTAGCGCACATCGAAGGTGGCGGCATAACCAAATACCACCAGCTGAATCAGGGGGGGAACCACGACGAAAAAACGCATGCGGGGGTCGCGTAATAACAGCAGGAATTCCTTGCGTAGCAGCGCACGAAAGCGGATGAACGCGGTCATGACAGCAATCCCAGCCTGCGTGCTTTGACCAAGGTGACGCGCAACAGCACGACGAGTATCAGTACCAATGGCAGGGTGACTGACCAAAGCATCAGCGGTGAGAGGCCTTTGAGAAAAATGGCCTTGGAAAGCGCCACGTAATAGCGCGCGGGCACCGCATAGGTGAGGTATTGCAGGACCAGGGGCATGTTTTCAATAGCAAAGATGAATCCTGACAGCAGGAAAGCGGGCAAAAAGGTTTGAATGAGCGCAATCTGGCTGGCAAGCAGTTGATTGCCGGCAATGATCGAGATCATCGCGCCCTGCAGCATCACTACGAGCAGAAACAGCGCGGAAACGCCAATCAAACCCATGAGTCCGCCCCGCAGTGGCACGTCAAACACCCACACTGCGGCCGCTGTGGCAACGCCTAAGTCGACCAAGCCGAGCACGAAGTAGGGCGCCAGTTTTCCAAGCAAAAACTCGTTGCGCGTCAGCGGCGTGGTACGCAGCATGACCAGGTTGCCGAGCTCCATCTCGCGTGCGATGGTCAGGGAGGTCATCAGCGCACCGATCACGGCCATAACCAATGCGATGACTCCCGGTACGATGGCCAGGCGGCTTTCTCGCGTTTCATTGAAAAATACCCGGTCTTCGAGCTGTAGCGGTGGCGTTTTTCCGCTGGCTTGCAGGGCGAGAGAGCGGATGAGTAACTGCGCATAGTTATGCATCAGGCGTGCCGTATTGGCGTCCACACCATCGATGAGTAATTGTATCCGAGCGTCACCCTGGCGCAGTCTTGGGGCATAGTCGGCAGGAATCAGCAAGGCTGCCCAGAGATCGCCGCGTTGCAGGGCGACACGCACGGATTGACGATCGGTATAGCCGCCCTGTACGTCAAAGGCATGGCTGGCCGCGAAATGAGCACTCAGGTCACGGCTGGCTGCGGTGCCTGACTCATCAACGATTGCGATCGGAGCGGCGGTGATGTCCAGGCGGATGGCATACCCAAACAGAAACAGCAGCATCGTCGGCATTAAGAGCATGAGTGCCAGGCTGCGAGGGTCGCGCAGCAGATGCCACCATTCTTTTCGCGCCATGGCACGCACATGCTGTAGATTCATGTCGGCGTGCTATCGGATTCGAGCAATGTCACGAAAATATCCTCCAAGCTGGGCGCGGCGGTGTCGATGCTGACTGCCTGCACGCCCCTCTGCCGCAGTTGCGTCAGCAAACGTTCGCGAAACGGTTTGACCTCCGTGCCGGCCTTGAGTCGTAGGCGGAGGTACCCCGCATGGGGAAAAATTTCCTGGATTTCAGGCCAGTCTGCGAGCCAGCCTGCGCACTCGGCGCAGTTCGGGCCGCGGATTTCCAACAGCGGTGTTGGTAGCGGCTGCGATAGCATGGACTCGGGACTGCCTTCGGCAATGATCCGCCCCGCATGCATCATTGCGAGCCGGTCGCAATACGCCGCCTCATCCATGTAGTGAGTGGTCACCAAAATGGCAATCCCTGAGCTCGCAAGGGTGTAGATCAGTTCCCAGAATTGTTGTCTGGCAAGGGGGTCAACACCGGAGGTCGGTTCATCGAGAAACAAAATGCGTGGCTCATGCAGCAGCGCTGCGGCCAGATCGAGTCGCCGCCGGAAGCCCAGGGGCAGTGCCGCTGAGGTCCGGTCCGCCACCGCGTGCAGGCTCAACACGTCAAGTGCCCAGGCGACGCGCGCCTGTTGGCGTTGATGCGATAGCCCATACAGACCAGCTTGCATGACCAGGTTTTCCCGCACGCTCAGTTCGCCATACAGAGCAAAATGCTGCGTGACATAACCCAATTGTGCACGCGCCCGGCGGGGATGACGGACCATATCCACATCAGCCAGGCGGATGTGTCCTGCACTGGGGGGTAGCAGTCCGCACAGCATGCGAATGGTGGTGGTTTTTCCCGCGCCATTGGCACCCAACAGACCAAAAACCTCACCCGCGGCAATGGACAGATTGAGCGCTTGGACCGCGGTAAATGTACCAAAACGGCGGGTGAGCTGCTCAGCAGCCAGAATCGTGGATTTTCCCGCAGGGTTGAGTGCTGGTGAGGGCGGAGCGTGTCTGCTATTCATGTGATGCTAATGGCTACCGGGAGACGTCGGGGCAGTTTCCCGCAGCGCGAGTTCGCGTAGCACCGTTTCCTGCAGACTGGCGGGCGCCGGCTCGATTTGGCAATGCGGGTCGATGCGCTTGATCTCGGAGATAACCGTGTTCAGTGCCACATCAGCTGCTACCCAGAGTGTTGCTTGTTGCCCACGTGGGAAGACCAGTTCGACGCCCGGTAAACTGCGAAGCCTGTCGAGGGTTTCACGCAGGTGGTGTCCAGTAAGACGCAGGGCCTGCGCATCCGAGGTTTGAGCCAGGGCTTGTGGTGTGCCTTGTCGCGAGAGTCGACCGTTCTCCAGGAGCCCTACGCGATCGCAGCGCTCCGCTTCGTCGAGATTGGCGGTGGCATAGAGAATGGCCACACCCTCAGCACGCACCGCGCTGAGTAATTGCCAGAAGGCTCGTCGGGAGACGGGATCGACACCGGTCGTCGGCTCGTCGAGAAACATAGCCTGTGGTTCACTGATGAGCGCACAGGCCAGAGCGAGTTTCTGCATCATCCCCCCAGACAGCTGGCCGGCTCGACGTCCGGTAAATGCCTGCATACCAGTGCGACCCAGCAGGTCGCGAATCTTTTGTTGTGTAGTCTGGGCACTCAGTCCATGCAGATCAGCAAAGAATTCCAGATTTTCTTGTACCGAAAGATCGGGGTACAGACCGAAGCCCTGGGGCATATACGCAAGGCGGTGGCGTAGGGTGGGGTCGGTCATGGGGTGTCCGAGTAGCCGCGCACTGCCGGCATCGGGGGTGAGTTGGCCTACCCCGATACGCAGTAAGGTGCTTTTTCCAGCGCCGTCAGCGCCGACCAACCCGTAGATTTCACCCTGCCCGACACTCAGTGAAACGGACTTCAAGACGCGTTGTGCGCCGTAGGCGAAGCCAATCCCCGCCAGCTCGATAACCGCTGCGGAGGCAGTGGTGCTTGATTCAGTCTGGGCTGGCATGCTCGGCAGTGCCGACTTCAAGCAACAGATCGACAGGCATGCCCAGCTTCAGGCGGCCAGCGGGGTTATCAATATCGATCTTGATGCGATAGACCAGATCAACACGCAATGCGTGGGTTTCCACAGTTTTCGGAGTAAACTCGGCGCGTGGCGAAATAAAACTTAAGGTACCTCTGAGCGGCTCGTGCAAACCATCCGCATGCACCTCGACGGGGGCTCCGAGGGTGACCCGACTGAGGTCGGATTCATTGAGATAGGCTCTAATCCACGGCCGCGCCAAGGTATCGATTTCAAACACGGGCTGGCCAACCGCTACGACATTGCCAGCTTCGCTGAGGCGTGCACTGATCGTTCCGGCGGCAGGTGCGTACAGCTGGGTATAAGCCAAGCGCTGCTGCGCGGTTTCAAGCGCAGCTTCGCGAACCGCCAATTCGGCACGTGCCCGTTCAATGTCTTCTTTACGTGGCCCGATACGCAGTAACTCCAGTTGCGCTTGTGCTTGCGCCTGAGCCGCGTGAGCGGCACGTTGCTCCGCAATACTGCGATCGACCTGTTCCTGGCTGGTGAGTTTTCTTTTGGCCAGATCGCGCTGCCGTCGGACCTCCACAGTGGCGAGTTGCAGGCGTGCCTCGGCCTGCTGTAACGCGGCCTTTGCGACATCGATTTCCTGGGGGCGACTGCCTGCCAGCAGAGCCGCGAGGCTGGCGGCCGCGGCATCGCGCTGGGCCTGCGCGGCGGCCAACGCAAGTTTGAGATCGCGCTCATCGAGACTGGCGAGTGCTTGCCCCTCCCGCACGGCAGATCCCTCGTCGGTTTGCAGGCGGGCAATTCGACCGGAGACCAAGAAGCCGGGGCGTAGCTGTCTCGCTTCAACTGTTCCCGAAAGGCGCAGAGTGCTTTCGGGCGTGCTTTTGGAGAACATGCCAGAGTAATACAGCAGGCCTGCGCCGACCGCGAGCACAAGGAGCAACAAAAATGCAAATCGGTAGCCTTTCGTCATGAGCGTATTATGTAATCGAAATGGATTGTCTTAGTCACAATGGTTGCGTCAGTTCTTGTGCAATCATTCATTTCTCCTCCCACCGGTGCCGGATATTGATACCTCAGAGTTTATGCACGCTCGTAGCGTCGGTATTCTACGCGATATGAGCAATTGATGCGGATGGAGTGTCTTCGCAGACTGGCTGGGTTCGGGGCTGCGCAGTGACGGTTGTCATTGTATCTGTGACCCGCGGATTTAGAAAATAGGCAGGCTTCGTGGTCCGGCAGTCACCTAAACAGGGTGTGTTGTCGGCAAGCAACCCCATTGAATCTAAAAACCTCAGTTGGATCACAAAAGTCCACGCAAGCTCTTGGTGCACCTGGCAAATCAGAAAAACCTCTCATCACCAATAAGGTGATCACGAGTT
>JANTGD010000255.1 GCA_024763135.1 Thiotrichales bacterium
AAAACTGTTTTGCCGGCACAGGCCCAGCGAGTAGAGGCAGCAATTTTGAGTGGGAGGCGAAAGCGGATTGATCAGGTATTTCTGGAGTATTGGCTGGAGCGAAGAACTCATGATGCGCGGTTTATCATGGAGTCGTTGCATCGGCTTGCAGACAGCTCTGGCGAAATAGAACTGTTAAACAACTTTTCGGTCGACGAATTGGGGGGATTACTGAAAACGCTCCACTCATTTGAAGAGAGGGAGGGGATGCTTTGGTTGGAGTCGATGGAAGAAAATGCACTGGAGCGATTGGTGAAAGAGATCAAGCGCCACCCGATCAAACCAAAAACAAGCAAAAAAAGGCCATTTGCACAAGCACTCTTTTGCATCGATACGCGTTCGGAACGGTTGCGTCGTCACCTCGAGGCAGTCGGTGACTATCAAACATTTGGCGTTGCCGGTTTTTTTGGCGTGCCGGTGAGTTTTATTGAGCTTTCCAAGGGTAGCGAGACTTATCTGTGTCCGGTGCTGATGAAACCCAAGAATCTGGTCATGGAAATGTCGATAAGGGAGACTCAAGACGATATGGCGCTGTCGGTGCTTGAAAAAGTGGTCCACGAATTGAAGGAGTCGGTACTCACACCATTTGTCACGGTTGAGGCTATCGGGCTGTTGTTTGGTCTCGATATGGTGGGCAAAACATTGGCGCCAGTGCCCTACAACAGGTGGCGTTCTCATTTGCATAACGACAAACCGCAAACACATCTACTGATCGATAAGATGAGTCGTGACCAGGCGGACTCCATAGTACGCGCAGTCCAGCGCGGCGTAATTAGCAAAGCCATCATTTATGAACTGAATGTTACAGAGGATCAGGTCACTGATGACCTGATTCGTGAACTTCGTGAAGCCGCCCTGGGTAATTCAGAAAGTGTGCCATTGTTGGAGCAGATGCTAGGGGTGACGGCAGACCAGAGCATTGCGTTTATCGAGCGACTGCGCCACGCCTATTGTATCAATAAAACGGATGCGAAATTGCAGATTGAACGTTTGGGGCGAATTGGATTTTCTTTGGATGAGCAAGTCGGCTTTGTGTCTCAAACATTGCGAGCCATCGGTCTGACGAAAAACTTTTCCCGTTTTATTGTCGTTGCAGGCCATGGTAGTCAGTCAGAAAATAATCCTTACGAGTCAGCGCTCGATTGTGGTGCTTGCGGTGGTAACCAGGGAACTCACAACGCGAGAATCTTTGCCAGTATGGCGAATAAGCAGTCTGTAAGGCATAAGCTGCAAAAACACGGTATCGATATCCCGGATGACACCTGGTTTGTCCCCGCGTTTCATAATACTACGTCTGATCACCTAACTCTGCACGATCTGGACAGACTTCCATCATCACATCTGATTTATCTTGATCGGCTACAGAGAGGTCTTAATGCAGCTTCCCGGCAATGTGCACACGAGAGGCTACCGACGTTGGAAAATAGATCATCAGGACTTGATCCTACCGAATCAAGTCGACGTATCTTGCGTAATGCGATGGACTGGTCTCAGGTAAGGCCAGAATGGGGTTTGTCACGTAATGCTTATTTTATTATTGGTCGTCGCTCATTGACGGAAAAGCTGGAGCTTAGTGGCAGGGCTTTTTTACATTCTTATGATTACAGAATCGATAGGAAGCTGCGACTGCTAGAAAATATTTTATCCGGGCCGCTTGTGGTCGGGCAATGGATTAACATGGAGCATTATTTCTCGACGGTCGACAACGAGCGTTATGGTAGTGGTAGCAAGGTCTATCATAATGTTGCAGGACGCTTTGGCGTTATGACGGGTAACTTGAGTGATCTCCGTACCGGGCTGCCTGCGCAAACGGTGCTAAAAGAAGGTGCACCTTATCATGAGCCGTTGCGGTTGATGACAGTTATTGACGCGCCATTTTCTCACGTCAATACTGTTATCGAGCGGGTATCTGTTATCAGAAGGCTCCTGAACAATGGCTGGATTCGGCTGATGGTGTCCGATCCCGAAAATGATAGGTGTTACATCCATACTCGCGGGCAGTGGAAAGAGTATTCCGGGCCCCATGGTCCTGTGAGGGATATAGAATCGGAGGAGATGGCATTATGAAAAATTTGAAGTTGGGTTCGCTTAAAAAAATCGAAATAATTCTGGAAGGCGCGTATGCCGCTTTCGCTACAGATCTCCTGGACCGTATCGGTGTCAAAGGCTATACCATTATCAATAATTTATCTGGGAAAGGGAGTCACGGTTTTCACGATGGCCATTTGATGTTTAACGAAGATGACGTCTTGATCATGATTATCGCGGCTGTCCCTGAATCTCTGGTGTCGCCAATTCTTCAAGGCTTTGCGCCTTTTTATAGTGAGCATTCCGGCGTCGTTTTTATTTCGGATATACAGGTGACACGGATGGTCAAATTTAGCGATTGATATGGCTTCTTTGGTGCAAATCTGCAGCACCTATCAATTAAGCTAGACGATGTACTCACTCTGCGTTGAAAAATGGTCCTCGACGCTTGCCTTGTCTCGCACTCACCTGAGAGTCTAGTGGGCCTTACCTTATTTTCCGCACGGCCCACTAGGGGGAGAGGAGTGGATCGAGTGCAGCGCAGCATTACCCTCGGTGGTTGGATTTGATCCTGTCTACAGTAATTTAGAGTGCAGCTGCCCGATACGCTTGTGGGCTGATTCCTCTTACGCTTTTGAATGCCGTACTAAATGAAAATGGTGTTGCATAGCCAACCTTCTCGGCCACGGTGCTTACAGTTTCATTTGGTTGGCACAATAGGTCGGCTGCCAGGGCCATTCGCCAATTTCTCAGAAAGGTCATGGGTGATTCACCAACCCGTTCCTTGAACCGTCGCGCAAGTGATGCTCGTGATGCGCCGACTTCTAGCGCCAATGCCTCCATCGTCCATGGGTTGGCCGGTTTGTCATGCATGATACGCAAGGCATGCTCAATGATTCGGTCTCCCTGATATCGCCACCATTCCGGCCTGCTGCTGTCATGTTTGGCAAACCAGGCTTTGAGTACAGCGGTTAGCAGCAGGTCAAGTAGCCGATCCAGCACTGCAGCCTGACCAGGTTCATCTTTGGTCACCTCGTTACAAAGTAGCCTCACAAGGGGAGATTCCCAGTCTTCATGGGTCAGTGACAGTACGGGAGGTAATGCCCGTAACAGGCGATCGCTAATGTCGCTTAGATGCTCATAGGCGCCGATGATAAATACGGTTGAACCTTCCGCATCGTTACCCCAGGTTCTGACCCCATGCATCATCACCTCATGTAACGAGCGCCCGTTCAGGTCACAACAGCGTTGACCCGGGTGAATGATCACCTGTGGGGGCGTGGCCGGGGCGTTGGCGAGGTTGTAATGCATCGGCGCGCGTATGACAGCGATGTCACCGGGACCGATCTGAACCGGATCACTGTCATCGGCTACCAGCCATAGTGCTCCTGCCACACCCGCGATCAGGGTCAGTGGTGAATCGGCGAGATCTCTCAACGACCACGGCGAGTTCATCACTGCTCGCAAGGCAAAGGCGCCGCGCGCTCGCGGAGCGTCCAGTAATCCACCCAGAGTATCCATGTTGCTAAGTATAGACGAATGCGTATGTATTTGAGCTTTCTACATATGGCATCTGCCGCCCCCGTTACCTACCTTTATAGAGTCCGAAACAAGCTGCATGAGCGGCACGAGATTCAACCTTTAGAGGAGAAGCACACATGTTACTGAGCAATGAAACGACCATGCGACGTTTTATCGAGCAGGTTATCAATAACGGGGATTTACCGGTTCTGGATGAGGTCATCCACCCGAACTATGTCTACCGCAGTCCGGATCAGACACTTCAGGGGCCTGAAGCGCTTAGAGATCTGTTCATAGCGTACCGCGCCGCTTTTCCTGATCTGCATTTAGACATCGAGGAGGTGATCAGCGCAGGTTCCAAGACCGTGATCTCCTTTACGCTATCGGGTACCCACGAGGGTGAATTTATGGGGATAGCGTCAACGGGCCGGCAGATGAAAGTCAGCGGGATAATACTCAGCCGTTTTGAAAACGGAAAAATTATCGAGGAGTGGGAGCTTCTGGATCAACTTACCTTGTTTAAGCAGCTCGGCATCAATTCAATGCTTGCGGAAACTGCAACCAGCAGTCATGAAGAGAGCGTAATGACGATCAAGACTCGTAACGATCCGGGATTCGAAGGCGCTACCCTGGTATTGGGAGGGACCGGAAAAACCGGTCGCCGCGTCGTCGGGCGACTACTGGCACGAGGAGTCGCAACTCGAATTGCTTCCCGATCGTCAAACCCATCGTTCGACTGGAACGAACCGGGCACTTGGAACAACATTCTTAAAGGGGTAACAACGGCTTACATTACCTATGCGCCAGATCTCGCCATCCCGGGCGCCACGGATGCTATTCGCCGTTTTGTGGATGCAGCGGTAGCACAGGGTGTCAAACGGCTTGTGCTGTTATCCGGTCGCGGTGAAGCAGAAGCGCAGGCTTGTGAGCAGATTATCCAGCAGGCCGGGGTCGAGTGGACAGTGGTGCGCTCGAGCTGGTTTATGCAGAACTTCTCCGAGGGGGAGTTCCTCGGCATGGTATTGGATGGTGCTATTACGCTGCCGGCAGCGGATGTCCCCGAACCCTTTATCGACATCAATGACATCGCCGATGTCGTGGTCGCGGCGCTCACTGAGGACGGCCATAACGGCGAGATCTATGAAGTCACCGGCCCCCGCATGTTGACCTTCACCGAGCTGGCAAGCGAGATTTCCCAAGCAACGGGTCGTGAGGTGCAGTTTGTGCAGATCCCGAAAGAGGCGTTCGCTCAGGGCATTGCCGCATCGGGCGCACCGGATGACATCGCGTGGCTATTGAATTATTTGTTTGAAACGGTCCTCGATGGTCGCAATGCGCGGGTTTGCGACGGTGTTCAACGTGCTGTGGGGCGGGAGCCCGCTGACTTCGCAGATTATGCGCATCGCATTGCCGCGCGTGGCTGCTGGAATCCAAACAAAAAAGAGGGGGTGGCAACGTGAACTTCGTGACCATAATTGCGATCATCCTGGCTACGCTCGGTTCAGCATTGATCAGTGGAGTCTTCTTCGCCTTTTCGAGCTTTGTGATGAAAGCGCTCGCACGTGTGCCTTCCGCCAAAGGCATTGCTGCGATGCAGTCGATCAACGTCGCGGTGTTAAACCCATCATTTCTTGGCGTTTTTATGGGTACCGCAGCAACATCGCTGCTGGTTGCCGTGCTTGCTGTGACGGCATGGGATACCGTTTCGGCGCCCTGGCTTGTAGGGGGCGCCTCGCTCTACCTGGTTGGGACGTTCCTCGTCACGGGCCTCGGCAATGTGCCATTGAATGATGAGTTGGCCCGTGTTCAACCCAACGATCCTGCTGCCATGAAGATCTGGGATCATTACCTTCTATTGAACACGGTGCGCACTGCCGCTGCAGGCTGTGCGGCCCTGATGTTTATCGTTGGCCTGATTCAATATGGAAGTTGATACTCAAGTTTCGGAGTTCGTAGCCCCCTCTCCCCCAGGGAGAGGGTTGGGGTGAGGGGATTTTAAGCCTGAATGCTTTGATTGAATGCATTCCCT
>JANTGD010000256.1 GCA_024763135.1 Thiotrichales bacterium
CTCTTGGTGCACCTGGCAAATCAGAAAAACCTCTCATCACCAATAAGGTGACCACGAGTTTTTCCGATTCACCAGGCACACCAATATCTTACGCGTCATTTTTGCGCCCAACTGCGGAATCTAGGATCAAAAAGGGCGGCAAACTGCCGCCCCAAAAAACATCTCACATGCTCCGATAGGGCCTAGAGATTGATATTCAGCGCCTCCAAAGTTTTCAGGGTGAGCCCGCCGCGCCCCATGCCTTGTTTGCGCTGGTACTCGTCCACGGCACGTTGCGTCATGCTGCCGTAAATGCCATCAATGGGACCTTTGTAGAAGCCTGCGTCTTTGAGCGCTTGCTGTACCTGCTTGATCAGTTTGGGCGTCGTATTGGTTTCACACAAGATGGGACGCCATTCGAGCCGTTCATCAGCGACCTTGACACGCTTGGTAATCATTTGCGTTTTAGCGGGAATCGGGATGCGTTTTTCCTGCGCGGCTTGTACGAGTTTGCGCAACTTTACGGTTTTATACTCCGCAGGAATTTCAATCCGCTTGGTGGTTGCAGGTGATTTCAGCACGCGCTTGGTGACAGTCTTGTATACGGCGGGCTCTTCTTTGAGGCACAGTTCATTCCCCGTGGCTTTGCCTGCATCTTCGGGGACGTTCCCCTTGGGATACCACGCAATGGCCTCGTCACTGACTTTGATCCGCTTGGTGACTTCGCTGTATTCAGCAGGGATCTCTTTACGGATTTCACGCGCCGGCTCGACCATTTTACGCACCCGCATGGTTTTATATTCGGCCGGGATTTCTACAGTGCGCGTAGTGGCAGGTGTTTTGACGACCCGCTTGGTTACGGTTTTGTATTGGGCCGGCACCTCCACCAAACACATAATTTCACCCGTGGTATTGTCGATTTTTTCCTTGGGACCACGACCTTTTTTCCACATGGTGGTTGCTGGAGCAATCATGATCTTTTCAGTCACCGTTTCATACACTGGCGGTACGGTTTCGACCTTTGTGGTGGCTTCTTTTACCAGTACCTTCTCTTCGACCCACTCATACTTGGGAGGGATAACTTCGATTGTTTCGGACGCGTCTTTCTTCAGCACCTTTTGCACTTCGGTGCGGTAGGTAGCCGGCTTGTAGTATTCGACAAAACAATCGCCGGGCTGCGCCGTATCGGCGGGCAGACCAGCGCCCTTAGCATAGGCAACCAACGATGCACCCGCTGTCTTGGTCCGATTGCCTGGCGTGGTCAGCATCCATTGCGTGCTGGCCGGCTTGATTTCTACCTTCTCCTTAACCGTCTCGTACACGGCGGGCACGGGCTGTAGCTTGAATGAGGCTTCCTTGACAAGCACTTTGTCTTCTGCCCATTCAAACTTTGGTGGGATTACTTCCACGCGCTCGCTGGGTTCGGCGACAACCACTTCTTCGGTCTGTGTTTCAAATTTAGGAGGGATGATGATCTTGGCGTAACACTCACCCGGCTTGGCGTCGGGGAGCGCTCCGGTAGCATCGACACGCGCCAGTGCTACCGTGCTCAAGCTCATCGCTGTTAGAACTGCCGCTAACAAAACCTTAGTCTTCATGATTCACTGTCTCTCTATATAGAAATCTTAATATACTTAGGGGGAAGCCACGCATGTCTTGACCCACCTCAAATCCCATTAGGGTAACGGGGTAACGAACCAGCCAGCCATAACTATCAACAGTGTTTTATGATGCGATGTCGTCCGCGTACGCTGAATTCCTGAAACCACGTGTTTGTACCGCATGTTGCGTAAGTACTTACCGGTCATTTCACCCGCGCCCTTTGACGGCGAGGTGATAGTTGCGTAAGAACTTAGGCAACGATTGATCCCACAGGTCTCGATCGAATCGTAACGTAAAACGCGAACTGCATCACAGTCGTAGAGCACAAAAAAAGCACTATTTTTTCTAAATTTACGTTTATTTCCGTTATCAGGCTCGCCTTGTTATCCGACCACTGCGCCGCAGCCCAAATAATCATGTTCCATTCTCGGAGTGACCCGCTTATAGTTTACTTAAATATAAAGAATTATCCTAATGATTTATAAGCAATCTTAGATACTCCCAATCAAACGCGGGACCAGGATCTGTTTTACGCTCAGGAGCAATTTCCGCATGCCCAGCCATCTGCAAAGGCCTTAAACTGCTGTAGCCCGCATACAAAGCACGGATCACTGCAGCCAACTGCCGATACTGCATGTCTGGATAGCGTTCATGATCCTGCCCTTCCAACTCAATGCCAATCGAAAAATCATTGCAACGCGCCCGACCCGCGTAGCACGAAGCTCCCGCGTGCCACGCACGCCGGTGGAAGGGCACATACTGCACGAGTTCGCCCGTGCGCCTGATCAACAGGTGAGCAGACACTTGCAAGCCTTGCAAAGGTGCAAAGTAAGGATGCGCATTGGGATCGAGTCGATTGGTAAACAGCGCATCGATGTGCGGTCCACCATACTCTCCAGGCGGTAGACTGATAGAATGAATGACAATGAGTTCTGGGAACGTGCCGGGTGGACGCCCATCCTGATTGGGCGAGTTGATATGCCGGATATGCTGCAACCATCCCGTCTGCGTATCGACCTGGATGCGTGGCTGCAGATCGGTAGCAATATTTGGAGTCTCTGACAAGCTACATCTCTCTCTGAAATACGACTAACATGCACATTGTGAAGCTAAACTATCACGTTACGACTTATCCATAGGCGTCTGTCGGGCGTGGCCCCCTCAAGCAAGGGGAAATCCGGCCGGCAACCGCTTTTGTGCAGTTGGCTGACCGAAGTCCGACAGCCGACTGTAGTAACGCCTCCATTGACAACAAAATACCCTGCTTCGATCCGTTTATGAACCATCTCAACCCAGAACAACAGGCTGCGGTGACGCATCTGGGCACGCCATTACTGGTGCTCGCCGGCGCAGGCTCTGGTAAGACCCGCGTCATCACCGAAAAAATTGCGTATTTGATACGTGAACAGCATTATCCGGCCGCCTCGATTGCTGCAATCACCTTCACCAACAAAGCAGCCACCGAAATGCAGGAGCGCCTTGCGGCTCGCCTCCCGCGTGAGGCATTGAAAGGCCTTCAGGCATCCACTTTCCACACGCTCGGCCTACGACTGATCAAGCAAGAGATCGCGCATCTCGGTTACAAGCCTGGTTTTTCAATTTTTGACGCGCAAGACAGTCAGCAACTCATCAAGGAACTTAGCCGTAACGAAGATGCCGCAGTGGCAGACGGTGCGCAGTGGCGGATTTCTCGCTGGAAAAATGACTTTATCGACCCTAGCCAAGCCTTATCGCAGGCTGCCGATGCTCAGGATACCGCCCAGGCGATTTTGTACGAGCGCTATCAACGGCAGCTACGCGCCTATAATGCGGTCGATTTCGATGACCTGATTGTTCTACCTGTCCGCCTCCTGCTCGAAAATGAAACAGTTCGGGCTCGCTGGCAACAGCGGTTTCGTTATCTGCTCGTGGATGAATACCAAGACACCAATGCTTGCCAGTATCAACTGGTCAAACTGCTGGCTGGCATCGAGGGGCACTTCACAGCAGTGGGAGACGATGATCAATCCATCTATGCATGGCGCGGCGCCAGACCTGAGAATTTGAGTTTACTCAAGCGTGACTACCCGACTCTAACCGTCATCAAATTGGAACAGAATTACCGCTCTACCAATCGAATTCTACAAAGCGCCAACCAATTGATTGCCAATAATCCGCACGACTTTGAAAAGCGGCTCTGGAGCGCCTTGGGTGAGGGGCCGCCTCTGCGCGTAATTCCCTGCGACAGTGCAGAACACGAAGCCGAACGTGTCGTTTCTGAGATTATGAAAATCCGCTTCAAACAACGGGTCGACTATCACGATATAGCGATTCTCTATCGGGGCAACTATCAGTCCCGCTTGTTTGAACGCAAACTCCGGGAGCACGACATCCCCTATTATGTCAGTGGTGGTACTTCGTTTTTCGAACGCAGCGAGATCAAAGACATTATCGCCTATTTGCGGCTGATCTGTAATCCTGATGACGATGCGGCATTCTTACGGACAGTCAATACTCCGCGTCGGGAGATCGGCACCTCCACCCTGGAAAAACTCGGCGCTTACGCAACGCAACGGCACATCAGCCTGTTACGCGCAACCCATGAGATGGGACTGACGCAGATTTTGAGTGAACGCGCAATCTTTCGCTTGCAGCGGTTTACCGATCTCATCGATGAGCTGGCTCGCGACGCCGCATCTGAACCTGCGTCCAGTGTGGCACGCACATTGTTGCAAGCCATCGCTTATGAAAACTGGCTGCGCGAGGTCAGCAGTAATGACAAAGTGGCCGACAAGCGCATTGAAAACGTCTCGGAGTTGCTGGAATGGATTAGCCGGCTGTCGACAAAAACCGAACAACCCGCCCTGCTGCAAGACGTCATCAATCGCATGCAATTGATGGATATCCTGGAACGCAACGATACTGAGCGCAAGCAACATGGCGTCCAGATGATGACCCTGCACGCTGCCAAAGGGCTGGAATTTCCGTATGTATTCATTGTTGGTATGGAAGAAGAGCTGATTCCACATAAAACCAGCATTGAGGAATCCAATATCGAAGAGGAGCGGCGCTTGGCTTATGTAGGGGTCACCCGGGCCCGGCATGGCCTCACATTTACACTGGCGCGCAAACGCCAACGCTTTGGTGAGGATGTGGACTGCGAACCCAGCCGCTTTCTCGAGGAATTACCTAGCGACCACCTGGAATGGGATGATCCGAGTCAGGCCACGCCTGAACAGTTACGGGAAACGGGCCGCGCTCACCTGAAACAACTGCGCGCACTGTTTGACTGATGGACAAGACGCAGCTTTGGCAACAGCATTTCCCGGCGCTGGCCACCAGCGATGACACCCAGGTCCAGACACTCATTCGCAGTTCTAAATTGGCTCAGCTGCCTGCCGATACCTGCGTGTTTTCCAGTGGCCAAGCTTGTGAACACTATCTATTGGTAGCGAGCGGTCGTGTCAAAGTGGTCTTGTATGCGGAATCTGGTCGCGAAGTTGTGTTGTATCGGGTATTACCGGGCGAAACCTGCGTATTGACCACTGCCTGTTTACTCGGACAGACCCACTACATTGCCGAAGGTATAACCGAATCTGAGGTTAGCGCGCTAATGGTCCACCACGAAGATTTTCAGGCCGCGTTACACACCTCACCGGCGTTCCGCAATTTCGTATTTGCCGATATGGGGAAACGTTTTGCGGATGTCATTGCACGCATGGAACGCATTAAGTTTGGCCCCGTAGAGTCTCGCCTGGCCGCGGCGCTAATCAGCACCTGGGATACCCACAAGCCGCACATTCAGGTCACCCATCAGACACTTGCAAACGAAGTGGGTACAGCGCGGGAAGTCGTCTCCCGGTATCTCAAACGCTTCGAAGCCGAAGGACTGATCCGCCTCAAGCGCGGACATATTGAATTATTGGACCTGCCTGGTTTGCGAAAACTTGCGGCGACGCGCTAGTACACCGCCAAGCCCAAACTGTCTGTATCAGTGAGTCATCAAGGGGTTAGATGTGGTTTTGTTTTTATGAATCATAGTGGTCCTATGGTG
>JANTGD010000257.1 GCA_024763135.1 Thiotrichales bacterium
GCAAGCCCTTGGCGCACCTGGCAAACCAGAAAAACCTCTCATCACCAATAAGGTGACCACGAGTTTTTCTGATTCACCAGGCACACCAATTGCTTATACGTCTTTTTCGCGCCCAACTGTGGAATCTAGGATGAAGGCTGGGTCACACCGGCAAACCGGGCTTACTTGGCAGAGGCAAAAAAAGCGTTGGGAGTTGACCGAAAGGGTGTGCATGCAGCGATGGTTTGGGAAAGAAGGATCCGTACACAATACACGGCCCCGAAAAGGCACTCAGCCGATTTTGTTGCGCACGCGAACGACGATGTCAACGCCATCGAAACACAGACCAGCCCCCAGGTCGGGCAGACCGCTGACTCTAAGCTGTTCAGAATCGATATCCTGAAGTTCTCCGGTATCGACATTATAAAGATGATGATGGGCTGCTGTGTTGGTATCGTAGACATGCTTTCCGGCTTCGACCACCACTTCCCGTACCAGTCCTTTGCGCGCAAACAGGCCCAGCGTATTGTAAATCGTTGCGCGCGAGACATCGCCTGAGGAGCGGTTGACCTCCTCGAGTAACTGATCCGCGGTCACATGCCGATCCCGGTCAAGCAAACGCATGCCGATGTCCACGCGTTGTCGCGTCGGTGTGATGCCGCGTTGGGTCAGCTGCGCAACGACCTGACGGCGCAATTGAGAGTTGATGTCGAAATCCATGCGCCTAGTATAACCACGACGCTGGTGGTTGCCCAAATCTTCTGCACAAAAAATACGCCTATTTCTAAGGAAATTGCCGAAGTTCGGGAAACCAGCGACAATCCGCGGCCATTTCAATTCCAATTTGAGAACTCCTGCTCATGCCGCCCACCCATTCTCCGCCGCAACCCTCGATGCGTCAGGTCCGCAGCTTTGTCCGCCGAGGGGGGCGTTTGACGAAAGCACAAGCGGCCGCAAAACAACGGCTTTGGCCACTCTACGGTATCGAACCAGATCACGGGCGATTGGATTTAGCCACGCTGTTTGGGGCGCATCGTCCGGTCACGCTCGAAATCGGTTTTGGGAATGGCCAGTCGCTGGCGCAGATGGCGCAAGCCGATCCCAAGCGGGGCTTTCTGGGCATTGAAGTGCACGAACCCGGGATTGGACAACTTTTGAGAACCATCGAAGCCGAAGGCTTGGGCAATCTGCGACTGATCCAAGGGGATGCACTCGAACTACTCGAAACGCTGATCGAGCCCGGCACCCTGGATCGTATCCAACTGTATTTTCCTGACCCTTGGCCTAAGAAAAAGCACCACAAACGCCGCATTGTCGGTCCCGAGTTCTGTGCACTAGTCGTTCGCAGCTTGCGCAGCGGCGGCCTCTTCCACATGGCGACCGACTGGGAACCCTATGCTGAGGCGGCGCTCGAGAGACTGGAAAACACCCCAGGCCTGATCAATCTTTCGTCCGAAGGATTTTCTCCGCGGCCCGTTTGGCGACCTAAAACCAAATTCGAGCGGCGCGGGCAACGTGTGGGCCATCGTGTGCGCGACTTGATGTTGCAGCGCGTTTCCGGGTAAATCACCGTCGCCACACGCCAGCCTGTTAATCTAAATACTGCGCCCCGGTGCAGCACGAGTAAATTCACATGGCATCAACCCCACAAAAAGTTTAGAATGCAGCGCTGTTTTATTGGGAGGCTACCCAGGAATAGGCGCCGTAGAGCAGATGGCGGGGTTTTGAGTCCGTTTTTATTTCGGCTCAATTAAGCGAATAGCAGGGCCATCTATCGATTCGATCGAACCATCCTACCGACAACCGCTATTCCGCAGTAGGATGCTTTAAGCCCGACGAACTTCCGGCCCGGCCACTCAGGAATGCCACCCAATCAGGCTGCCAGTTTTAATAAGAGTGCTTTGGCTGTATTGAACAGGCGATTGAAGAAGACACAGAAAAGTACAAGACCAGGTAAAGATCGGCGAAAAAGCGCAGTGCACCGGCAGAACCTATACCTTTAACCCAGTTTTTACGCAGTGTCGCCTGAGGCTGTTTCAACAGCCCGTTAATGCTCTCTTCAACTGCTGAATACCCCATGCCCGAGTCACGGCCTCGTATTTATCGCCAAACCCAGGGTATTGCGCCGTATCCAGCGATCGATCTTTGCGATTTCATCCTAATACTAAGAGGACCCAACCATGTCTACTCAACATCCAGTTGTCGCAGTCACCGGATCATCCGGGGCCGGTACGAGTACGGTTAAACGCGCGTTCGAGAATATTTTTCATCGTGAAGGTATCAATCCAGTGATACTCGAAGGCGACAGTTTTCACCGCTATGATCGAGCCGCTATGAAGGAGGCCATGCAAAAAGCAGAAGCAGCCGGCGACCACACTTTCAGCCACTTTGGTCCGGAAGCCAATATCTTTGAGAAACTCGAAGAAACCTTCGAAACTTATGGTAAAACCGGCACGGGCGAAAAACGCTACTATCTCCACAGCGACGAAGAAGCGGCCGAGCACAATGCGCGCCTGGGCACCGACTTAAAACCCGGTCAATTCACACCTTGGGAGCCCATGCCGGATTCCAGCGATCTGCTGTTCTATGAAGGGCTGCACGGCTTGGTCAAGGGCGAAGGCTATGACGCTGCCAAACATGTCGATCTGGGCATTGGTGTTGTCCCCATCGTCAATCTGGAGTGGATACAAAAAATCTTTCGTGACAATGCAGAGCGGGGCTATTCGGCAGAAGACATCGTGCACACCATCCTGCGACGCATGCCCGACTACGTCAATCACATCACTCCACAGTTCTCGCGTACCGACATCAACTTTCAGCGTGTTCCCACCGTCGATACGTCGAACCCATTCATCGCACGGGAAATTCCTACCCCCGATGAAAGCTTCGTTGTGATACGTTTTGCCGATCCGGAAAAATTCCAAATCGATTTTCAATATTTACTGGCCATGCTCCCCAATTCATTCATGTCTCGTCGTAATACCATTGTTGCGCCCGGAGGCAAAATGCAGATGGCCATGGAAATCATTCTGGGCCCCATCATCAAGCGCATGATTGCCAAATAATACGTGGTACTACTGGTCACGCAGTAAAAAAAGCCCCATGATGGGGCTTTTTTTCTGGTCGCCGAAAACAACCCACCGTCATGACCCTGCCTCAATTTCTCGTTGGTACCGCCATCGGCTCTGCCGCGCAAGAGGTCGTCAACACCTGCTTGAGGCAGATTGGAGACGTGCCCGCCTCAACCAATCTGGGGTTTGTGTACATTACCGATGCACTCACGCGCGAATTCTCAAAGATCCACCAGCTGTTGGTGGAAACCACAGGTGTAACCCATTGGGTGGGTACGACAGGAATTGCCATCTGTGCAACCAACCGGGAATTCTACGACCAACCTGCCTTGGTGATTATGCTTGCAAGTCTACCAGCCGAAAACTTTCTGGTGATGCCCAACCTCACCAGCGAGGTCGATACCTTTGTTGCACAACACCAACAATGGTTGTCGCAGGCCGGCCCAGTATTTGGGATTGTACATGGCGATCCCTCCAATCCAGCGACGCCCACACTCATCGAGTCACTCGCAAACGCCCTGGGTGACGCTTTTCTCGTGGGCGGACTGACCTCGTCGCAAGCACATCACTACCAACTCGCTGACGAACTCACTCAGGGCGGCATCTCGGGTGTATTGTTCGCCCAACAGGTCGATGTGCAGGTCGACCATACGCAAGGCTGCACGCCGATCGGTCCCATTCGCCAGGTGACGCATTGTCATCGCAACATCATTGGTAAAATCGATGCCATGACGGCAGTTGACGCCTTAAAGCAGGATGCAGGTGAAGTCCTCGCGCGTGATTTAAGCCGCATGGCGGGTTTCATCTTTGCCGGACTGCCCATACCGAACTCGGATACCGGCGATTACATGGTACGTAATCTCATTGGTATCGACACCCAGCACGGCCTGCTCGCAATTGGTGACATGATCGAAACAGGCGATACACTCATGTTCTGTCGCCGCGACGGAAATACCGCAAGAGCCGACATGCAGGCCATGCTGGAGCGCCTGAAAAAGCGCTACGGGGCGCAAAAGCCCAAGGGCGGGTTATACTTTTCCTGTCTGGGTCGGGGACGCCAGCAATTTGGGGATGACTCCGAAGAGCTTAAAATGATCAGCGCGGCATTGGGCGATATCCCCTTGGTCGGATTCTTTGCCAATGGCGAGATCTATCACAGCCGCCTCTATGGCTACACAGGTGTATTGAGTCTTTTTTTATGAAATATCGACAACTGGGGCAAACCGACATCGAGGTCAGTGTCATCTGCCTGGGCACCATGACCTTCGGTGAACAGAACACGGAAGCACAAGCCCACGCACAACTCGACTACGCTGTTGCCGAGGGTGTGAACTTTATTGATACGGCTGAACTCTATGCCATCCCTCCCAAACCAGAAACTCAAGGATTGACCGAAAGCTATATTGGGCGATGGCTCGCGCGTCGGCAGGATCGGGATCGCCTGATTATCGCTACCAAAGCCTCTGGCCCCGGCGATTTTGTGAAACATATTCGCGGTGGTCCGCGCCTGAATCGGCAGCATATCACCCAAGCGTTGGAAGCCAGCCTCAAACGGCTGCGAACGGACTACGTGGATCTCTATCAAATCCACTGGCCAGCCCGCCAAACCAACTTCTTCGGCCAACTGGGCTACACCTGTGGCGACGCAGCGCCATTGGACAACATTGAGACAACACTCTCCGTTCTCAATGATTTCGTCACGCAGGGAAAGATTCGTCACATTGGGATATCCAATGAAACCCCATGGGGCACGATGGAATACCTACACTTGGCTAAAACGCACGGTTGGCCGCGCATTGTAAGCGTACAAAACCCTTACAGCCTGCTCAATCGAAGCTATGAAATCGGCATGGCAGAAATCTCTTGCCGAGAAGCCGTTGGACTGCTTGCGTATTCCCCTCTCGGTTTCGGCGTTCTGAGCGGAAAATATATGGAACAGCGCGCGACCGCCGATGCCCGTCTGAATCTCTTTAAGGACTACGATCGCTACACGAATCCAGAAGGACTCGCAGCTACCGAGGCCTATGTGCAACTTGCGCGTGCGCACGGACTCTCACCAGCACAAATGGCCCTTGCGTTCGTCAACTCTCGCCCCTTTCTGACCAGCACCATAATCGGCGCGACCACTCTCAAGCAGCTGCGTGAAAATATCGACTCGATCAACCTCGACCTCAGCACCGAAGTACTAGCAGCCATCGAGGCAATTCACACACACCACCCCAATCCCTGCCCTTAGATAATGTGCCAGACTCTGGAAAAACCAGCGGTATCACTGCTATGCATCGGCCGCCTTGGCGACTGAAAATCCGACCAGCTCCGCCACGCAGCGAATGCGGTATCGAAGGGGTTGTCGGTGCTGTGTTGGCGGATCTACACGATCGACTGAATACCTGTCGGCACTCGGCAGCGCGACGAGTCCCTTAAGGAAACCCTGATCCTAAAAACCTCAGTTCGATCACAAAAGTCCACGCAAGCTCTTGGTGCACCTGGCAAATCAGAAAAACCTCTCATCACCAATAAGGTGACCACGAGTTTTTCCGATTCACCATG
>JANTGD010000258.1 GCA_024763135.1 Thiotrichales bacterium
AGACGCGTAAGATATTGGTGTGCATGGTGACTCGGAAAAACTCGTGGTCACCTTATTGGTGATGAGAGGGTTTTCTGATTTGCCAGGTGCACCAAGAACTTGCGTGGACTTTTGTGATCCAACTGAGGTTTTTAGGTTGATAGGCCTCTGAGACGCTACTTCACCAGAATACGCACCCGTGCACCGCCCAGTGGACTGGTTTCCAGAATCAGTTGCCAGCCGTACGCTTCGATAATCTCTTTAACAATTGACAATCCAATACCTTGCCCCGGTAAACGGCTGTCCGCCCGACGGCCACGCTCGACAAGCTCACTTGCATTATCTGGAAATCCCACGCCGTCGTCGTCCACACAGAGTTCATGCGCAGCATTGAGTCTTACAATCACTTGGGTGCGCCCATATTTAGCCGCGTTTTCAACCAGATTACCCAACAGCTCGAGCAGATCGGACTCATCGATATACAGGCGGAAATTTTCAGGTAATTCATTCCTGAAGCGCTTACCTTGACCGGCATACACCTTTTCCATGGCCGTAAAGATTCGGCTGACCACAGGTTTGACCCGGCGCTTTTCCGTCATTGGCACACTACCGGCAGTCGCAGCTTTTTGGAGCTGGTAAGCAATGATCTGATCCATTTGATCGAGTGTCTCCTTGAGCACAGGATCTTTTTTGTCCAGCTCATTGCGCAACACCGCCAGAGGCGTCTTCAAACTGTGTGCGAGATCCGCCAGGGCATTGCGAAAGCGTTGTTTCTGTTTTTGTTCATGTGCCAACAGGGCATTGACACTTTCCGCCAGCGGCGCAATTTCCGAGGGTAACTGCTCATCGAGCTGACTGCGCCCACCCGCACGGATCTCTTCGAGTTCCTGACGAATTTTCCGTAGCGGCTTCAGTCCCCAGTACATCAGTATCAGCAGCGATACCAGCAATGCTGCTGAAATCACAGTGACCCACCACCATAAGCGATGAATCAGCCATTCTCGCCGGGATTCCAGTGGGCTGGCACTCTCGGACACCAATAATCCGAACTGATGGGCATCGTCACCGTCTCCCAACCATTCGAAGCCATAACTGACCGAATAATAACCGTCACTGTGAAACCGCCATTCATCCAGTCGTGGCAGCTCAGTCACCTTAGGAATGCCCAGCAGCGACGGCGAGCGCCATCGAATCACGCCATGCTCATCGACAATTACTGCGAACAGTCCGGAGTCTGGTTGGTTCAAACGGGGGGCGGGGACACGCGACAGATCACTCGAGATATTCCAGTCTGCATCCACTTCAGTGGCGCCGAGCAGGCTGAAGGCCAAACCTTGTAAACGCTCGAATTCGGCAATTCGAGTGTAGTTCGACAATGCCGCCTCCAGTCCAAATCCCGTCAGCAGAACAAAGATCAACAGAATTCCGCCAGCGCTCGATAAGAGCCGCCAACGCAGTGAATTCATCTGCACCAATCAGGATGACTGAGTCCGATCGAGTGCCCAGCGATAACCACGTCCTCGCAGGGTTTCGATAGGGTTGAGCGTATTCTCGGGATCCAGCTTACGCCGCAGGCGACGAATAAAGACCTCGATCACGTTGCTATCTCGTTCATCCCCCTCGGCATAGATATGGTCGGTCAGGCGTGATTTGGACAAAACCTCACCGGCATGTAGCATCAAATACTCCAACAAACGATATTCATATCCTGTCAATGACAAAGGCGCGCCGTTGAGCGTCACTTTTTGCGTCTGCGTATTGATCTGCACCGGCCCACTAGTCAGTTCAGACACGGTCCACCGACCACTACGACGAATCAGAGCGCGCAGCCTGGCCAGTAATTCTTCCATGTGAAACGGCTTAGCAAGATAATCATCCGCGCCTGCTTCCAGTCCTGTCACCTTGTCCTGCCAGCGGTCTCGCGCTGTCAGGATCAGCACTGGATAATCCCGTCCGTGTTCGCGTAATGACTGAATCACTTCCAGCCCGTCGCGCTCTGGCAGGCCCAGATCCACAATTGCCGCATCGAGCGGATATTCAATTGCCATCCACTCCCCTTCTTTGCCGTCTGTTGCCGTATCGACCACAAAACCTTGCGTCTGTAAAACCTGGACGAGTTGCTCGTTCAGGCGCGGATCGTCTTCAATAACCAGCACTCTCATCAGTGATTCACCTGCCCAGTTGAGCCATCGACATGCAAAACCCTCACGCGCCCATCACTGATCATCTTTACTCGATAATCTGGACAGCCATTTTCCAGCGGAGGCGGTTGTTTGCGAATTTCCAGAACGCGACCACCATAGCGCTGCTTGATCAGAATAATTACCTGCTGCCGTGACAGCGGATTCGTTTCAACGCCTGCTGTTTGATCCTCAGACCAAACCGGTAAACTCACGAGTGACACAATGGATAATAAGAGCGCAGGTTTCATAAAGCTAGATTTGATTATAAACATCAGAACGGGGTTTGTGACGTGCTAATCGGTCATCGGTTCGATCCGAACTCTGACCTTAATACGCTTACCAGGGCGATGATCCATCAGTGTCACGTAATGTTTACCGTGATAGCGGTACGACACGCGATACCGCGTTTTATGGGGCTTTTTTTCAAACTCTCTGACGCGCTGACAGCGTTCACGCGATACGCTGGCCGGTGCATTTAACGAGGGGGAGTAGCCCTCACGATGATAACTCTCACGCACCGCTTCGTAGCCCGCCGCACTGCCAATGAGCGCACCGGCCACCCGAGCGGCATCTGATCCATGGGCCAGATTATGCCCTAGGGCGCCCCCCACAGCACCTCCGACGATTAATCCCAACGCGGCGTCCTCCGAACGTACACTGTTTCGCTCGCGCTCACTGTGGCGGATTGGCCGACAGGCCTCCGTTGGTTTGTGCGTGCCACTCACGCGTCGCAGCGGCTGCACGCGTGTGACCTCAGCATAATCGATAAAACTATCACCCGTATGGTGGACACTGCGACCAGCCGTCGCCGTAGTCAGCCATACCAGCAGCAGGATCGTGACTAAGATGAATAGCGAATTTTTCACAAGCGGGGCTCCTGCGATTGCAGTGTGTCGGCAGTCTGCTGCCGATGAACTGAATCGGTGCTGAAATGGCATCAGCGATAAAGCATTCCGACTCAGGCTCGTCAGCCGTTTTCGCGCACTGTTCACTCAGCCTCGTTCAGCAGGCGGCCAAGGGGCGAGTGCGACAGACACCATGCGGCCTGTACTACGCAGTAATATGTGCGTAGCCTGAACGGAACGAGTACATACGCCAGAATGAGCTGACGGACTCAGTTGTCCTGTCTGTATTCCTGGGTAGGCGCCCTTCGCAAAGAATGGTTGCTCCCTTTCCAAGCACTGCAACACCGAGGCGCGGCATAAGAGAAGCGCTGAGCCCGTCATTTTTAACTGGACGATGTTGTGGAAACTACTGCAACTCGGACAGCAACATTTCGATCATGTTCTCGGCTTGATAGGCATAGCCCCCCGAAAATAGATTGAAATGATTGAGAATGTGATAGAGGTTATAAAATGTTTTTCGCAAAGGATAGCCGGTATCCAGCGGAAAGACTGCTTCATAGGCAGCATAGAAATCGGCACCAGGGTTACCAAACAATTCCATCATGGCCAGATCGGCTTCGTGGTCCCCATAATAAACAGCAGGGTCGTAAATAACGGGGCGACCTTGATCATCTCCGCCCCAGTTACCGGACCACAGGTCTCCATGCAACAGTGATGGGCGCGGCCTGTAATCTTGGAAAAATGCATTACATGCCGATAACAAACGCTCCCCTTTGCGTAACAGGCTTGTTGAGGCGCCATGCCGTTGCGCCAGCTCAAGCTGGTATCCCAAACGTTGCTCTTGCCAGAACGTTGACCAGTCACGCGTCCAAGGATTGTGTTGCGGGCTACTGCCAATGGTATTGTCGCGCGACCAGCCATAGCGGTCCGCAGTGTGCCGATGCATGGACGCCAACTGTTCTCCCAATTGGACCATATCAACCCGGTGGTTCAGCGGAACCCACTCAAGCACCAGCCAGGCTTTCGTCTCAGCCGCCCCCCAACATATCGGTTGCGGCACGCGAATCGTCTCAGTCCGCAGCATCTCTTGCAGACCTTCCGCTTCAGCTACGAACATTTCAAGCATCGCAGCGCGGTTGATCTTAATGAAGTAGGTCACGTCCTCCCCTACGAGCCGGGCCGCTTCATTGATACACCCCCCACTCAAGGGACGACGCTGCTGGATCAAAAAAGGTCGCTGAGTGGTTGCTTCGATCTGGGCTTCGATCTCTCGCCAAAAACTCATCCGCCGTCACCCCTGCAATTTAGCTTGCAACCAGCTGCGCAAGTCGGCAATTTCCTGCGCGCACAACTCGTGCGCCATAGGGTAGCGTCGCCAAGTGTGATGCTGGGGACAGAGCTGATTCAGAGCCTGTGCTGTCTCTTCGCCTACCTTCAGAGGCACCACCGGGTCGAAATCTCCATGACACTGCAGAATATCGGGGCAAACAGACTCATCGGGCACCAGACGGCTGGGCAGATAGGTAGACAAAGCCACAATCCCGGCTAACCGCGATGGCGCCCGCAGTCCTGCTAATAAGGCGATGACCCCGCCCTGAGAAAATCCGGCCAGCACGATTCTCTGCATCTCGATACCCTGGTCAAGCTGCATCTCGATCAATTGGTTCGTAGACGTGACCGATGCTTCGATCTGTGGATAGTCCTCGCCTTGCGAAAAATCGAGCGAATGGAAATCATACCAGGCCCGCATTGCCATCCCGCCATTGATCGTCACCGGCCGAACCGGTGCATGAGGAAAGATGAAACGCGTGCCGGAAAGGCCCAGTTCTGGGATCAAAGGTTCAAAGTCATGACCATCCGCTCCTAGCCCGTGCAACCAAATCACAGCCGCATTAACCCCCTCTGCAGGCTCCCGAATAACCGCTTTCAGCCCTGTTGCCAAACTTTATCTCCGCAATATCGCTTGCAATGAAATTTGCAATCAGCACCCCCGCTTTAGCTAGATTCGGCGCGCTGATCCAAATCTTTCGTCACTGCTCAGCGCAACTCAAAGCATTTTCGCAACTAGCTGGGATACATACAGAGCAGGTAACCGAGCGAGCATGAGAAACATGCGGAGTTGGCCCAAAAGACATGCGTGCTGAACTGTGACAATTCATCAATCTCTCAAATGCAAATCCGTTGCAGTGATATTTGCCAGCATCCCGCTTTATTGAGGAAACACACTCTACATATTCTTCACCCAACTTGCCAACCTTAGGTTTTCTAAGACAATTCAGAGTAATGCTACATTTAACGGGGCTCTGGGCGCTCAGATACAAGCCGGTACAACATCGTCGATGAGTGCCCAGAAACCCGCCCGCAGGTAGTATCCAGACATTACGGTTCGGTGTTGGATCGCCTAGGCATTGCCGGTAAGCCGCGCCTAAACATAAGCAGCTCCCAACGCGACCCTCTGATTACGCAGCCGTTTTGCGACAGCCAACACAAAAAAGGGGTGCCACATGGCACCCCTTTTTTGTGTTGGCGTCACTGATCTTAGCAGT
>JANTGD010000259.1 GCA_024763135.1 Thiotrichales bacterium
GTGTTGTCGACCCCGCTTTGAGTCATAGCGCTGGCCACAAGGTTCGATTTATCATCGACAGCCAAGTTGTCGCAGAAACCGATCAATGTTCCGCTAAAACCGAGAATCTCAGTCGAGGCGAGCATTTTATCCAGGTGGAAATCATCGATGCTATGGGCAAGGTGCTGTTACGCTCAGATGTCCAGAAATTTTTTCTGCTGCGCACCTCAATACTCTGAGCGTAAGTTCTTTCTCATCCCGATGCCCAAGCTGTGTCCTGCCGTCGTGTTTTCTCTTCAATATCCAACCGCATCATTTCGATACACTCCCACACCGTCGCAAGCACATTTTCCGCACCACACTGGTGCAACGCACTGGGCTATGGCATAGTGCATCCGGCGCAGACTAATGGAAACCATTCTTAACTGAGTCACTTAGCGGGCTGCCAGCACTCGCGGCAACGACCTGATTTCACCCCACAAATGGCACTCTTATTGCAGAAGCCCAGTCAATGACCAAGCCGATTAGCTACCGACTCCTACTTGAGCATGTCAATGCAGCCATACTCCATCTGACGCAAGAGTTAAAAATTCGCTATGTCAATCCTGCCGCAGAAATTCTGCTCACCAAAAGTCTGTCTCGCCTCAAAGGAAAACGGCTTGATCAAGTTTGTGAGCGGGAATGTGGCATTCGCGAAATGCTGCATGCCTCTATGGAAACCGGCCAAGTACTCTCCAGACGCGAGCTCGACCTCCAGCTTCCTTCGGGTAAACAAAGTGTGGTACATATGACCGTCACGCCCTTGCCCGAACAACAAGGGGTACTCATCGAGATCAACCCTATTGAGCGGCTGTATTCCATTACTCAAGAATCGGTCCGCGTTGAAGAAGTCAACACCACGCGAAACTTGCTCAGGGGACTGGCACATGAAATCAAAAACCCTCTGGGGGGCATTCGCGGTGCCGCACAATTATTAGAAGGCGAGCTCAACGATCCGGAATTACACGCTTACACGCATATTATTATTCACGAAACCGACCGGCTAAGACGCTTGCTCGATCAGATGACCGGGCCTCGAACCCCGATGAAACTCGAGCCACTCAACATTCACGAGGTCACCGAACGTGTCTGCCGGTTGCTCCACAATGAGGCGCCGACACATATCAAGATTGTCCGCGACTATGATCCCAGTATCCCTGAGTTTGATGCCGACAAAGACAAACTCATTCAAGCGGTTCTCAATGTCGCGCAAAACGCCCTCGAAGCGGTAGAAGACATGCCCGACGGTACGGTCATACTCTCCACCCGGGTACGGCTGAACTACACCCTTAATGAGCACCGTTTTCCACTTGTCATTCTCATTCGCATCAGCGACAACGGGCCCGGCATCAAAGACGAACTACAAGGGCAAATCTTCTACCCAATGGTTACCGATAAACCCTCTGGTACCGGACTCGGGCTGTCCGTCGCCCAATCCATTATTGCTGCCCATGGTGGGCTGATCAAATTTGAATCAGCGCCTGGTAGCACCGATTTTGAAATTTTGATTCCTACTACCCCTTATGACACAAAGCAATAATGTGTGGATCGTCGATGATGACGAATCGATCCGCTGGGTGCTCGAAAAGGCGATGCAAAAAGCCGGCTTGGTTCCACGCAGTTTTCAGGATGGTCAAAGTGCGTTGACCGCGCTCGATATCGACTCCCCCGATGTGTTGATCACGGATATTCGGATGCCAGGACTCGACGGACTGGCATTGCTCGAACGGATCAATCAACGCACGCCGGACTTACCTGTCATTGTGATTACGGCACATTCCGATCTCGATGCTGCAGTCTCTGCATATCAAACCGGTGCTTTCGAATATTTGCCCAAACCCTTCGATCTGAACGACGCGGTGGAACTCACCAAACGTGCGATTCAATCGCGGGTAAAGACAACCTCCAGTGAGCAGGAAGCCGATGAAGACTCAGCAGTCATTCTCGGTGAGTCACCCGCCATGCAGGAAGTCTTTAGAATCATTGGCCGGCTGAGTCAGTCGCGGATCAATGTCCTGATCAACGGTGAATCGGGAACCGGTAAGGAACTGGTGGCCCATGCCCTACACTTACACAGCCCGCGCGCCAAGCAACCGTTTATTGCAATCAATACAGCTGCCATTCCCCGCGATCTGCTGGAATCGGAGTTATTCGGCCATGAAAAAGGCGCGTTTACGGGCGCGCACTCGCAACGCAAAGGGCGATTCGAGCAGGCCGATGCTGGCACCCTGTTTCTGGATGAAATTGGCGATATGCCTTCGGAACTCCAAACCCGCTTACTGCGTGTGTTGGCCGATGGGGTCTTCTACCGCGTGGGAGGCCGTGATCCAGTCAAAGTTGATGTCAGGATCATTGCTGCAACCCATCAAAACTTGGAAACCCTCGTGCGCCAGGGCATGTTTCGGGAGGATTTGTTTCACCGCCTGAACGTGATTCGCATCAAACTACCCGCCTTGAGAGAGCGGCGCGAAGACATTCCACTCTTGGTCAAACGCTTTCTCAAACAATCGGCCGAGGAAATTGGCGAAGCTCCCAAAAGCATTCAGCCAGAGGTACTGCACCATCTTGCGACGCTCGACTGGCCTGGTAATGTCCGCCAACTGGAAAACACCTGTCGCTGGCTCACTGTTATGGCTGCCGGTCGCGAGATTGTCCTCAGCGATCTGCCACCGGAGCTGCAGCCTCAGCCAGATACCGCCACGGTTAATCGTGAATCCTCTAATGATTGGCAACAATCTCTTTCTGTCTGGGCAAGTAGCGAACTCAAGCGTGGCCAAAAACAACTTTTAAAGGATTCTCTGCCTCAGTTCGAAACAATCATGATCAAAGCGGCGTTGGCCCATACCCGCGGTTATAAACAGGAGGCTGCGAAATTGCTCGGTTGGGGACGCAATACCCTGACCCGGAAGATCAAAGAATTAGGACTGAAAGAGTTCGAATGAACGTTTGAGTATACGCTGGAGCACTCAAAACATCGTCCTCCGTTCAACTATGGCCACCCTCAATGTTGTTTTAGTACAGCCCGAGATCCCTCCCAATACGGGCAATATTATTCGCCTTTGCGCGAACACGGGCGCGCGCCTACACCTGATTCACCCGCTCGGCTTTCAGCTGGATGATCGGGCATTACGCCGCGCGGGGCTCGACTATCACGAATACGCTGCGATAACCGAGTACGAGAATTTTGACGCACTACTGCAGCAGCATACGCCGCGACGCTACCTGGCATGTACGACCAAAGGTCAGTATCGATATACCGATATCGATTACACCCCAGGCGATTATCTGGTTTTTGGTTCGGAAACGAAGGGACTGACAAAAGAAATCAGAGAGGCTCGCCGCGCGCGCAGCATTCGCATTCCAATGCTACCGGAAAGCCGTAGCTTAAATCTCGCGAACAGCGTTGGGGTGATTGTGTATGAAGCGCTGCGTCAACTCGAGTTTCCCGAATTGACATAGTCATTTACGGTAACTGCTCAGTACTCTGATTTGAGAGTGCGATTAAACAAGGCATGCACCGCTGCTTTGGGCGCCAGATTCTGGTAGAGGATCTGATAGACCAGCGTGCTAATCGGCATTTCCACACCATGGCGTTCGGCGACGCGATGCACCACCTTCGCGGTTTCTACTCCCTCAACCACTTGACCAATCTCTTCGATTGCCAAGGCCATCGATTTCCCAGCGCCAACTGCCAACCCAAAACGCCGGTTGCGCGATTGATCATCTGTACAAGTCAGCACCAAATCTCCCAAACCGCTGAGCCCCATCAGGGTTTCATGGTGGGCCCCCATGCGTTTTCCCAATCGCATGATCTCTGCTAACCCTCGCGTGATCAGTGCCGCTCGGGCATTCGCACCAAACTGCAGACCATCCGAAATACCGGCAGCAATCGCCAGAACATTCTTGACCGCTCCGCCCAATTCGATACCGACCATGTCCTCGCTCGTATACATACGCAGCGCATTGCCATGAAACAGTTGCGCAACCAAAACGCGGGTCTTTTCATCTATCGCGCCGACTGTCATCGCGGTAGGCAATCCTCTGGCCACCTCTTTCGCAAACGTTGGCCCGGAGATCACGGCTTTAGCAAGCGTCTTACCGAGTTCTTGCTCAACAACTTGATGTAACAGCAAACCCGTATCGGCTTCAATGCCTTTGGTGGCCCATAACACAATCGTTTCTGGCGGCAGCAAGGGGGCCAGTGCTTGTAAAAATGGGCGGAAGCCTTCACTAGGAATTACAATCAGTTGATACTCACCAAACGCTGCTGCACGCGCCAGATCTGCCGTCGCCTCTAATGAACTGGGTAGTGTCACCCGTGGCAAATAACGCTCATTACAATGGCATTCACGCAGTTTTGCTATTTTTTCCGCACTGCGACCCCATAACATGACGTTGTGACCAATACGTGACAGATGGATCGCCAGGGCCGTACCCCACGATCCTGCGCCATATACCGAGATCTTTGCTGCCGCTTTATCGCCGTTCATCTCACGCTATCGTGCTAACCATCGACCTGTTGTCAATACGCAAGATCCCAACACGCTTCAATGCGGCTGAGGTTCCTGCTTGTCCTGGCTCTCCGCCGCCGCCTGTTCCTGCAGATGTTGCGCGTACAACGCATCGAAATTGATCGGTGCCAATAATTGTTGCGGAAACCCCCCTTTGATAACGACATCGCTCACCACTTCGCGGATGAAGGGGAACAGCATATTCGGACAATAAGCGCCAAGTAACTGGCCAAACTGCTGTTGCGGATAACCCTTGACTAAGAAAATACCCGCCTCCTTGACTTCGACGAGATACGCAACCGCATCCCCCGACTTGACCGTCAGCGTGATCTTGACTTCAACCTCGTAAACATCTTCGCCCAGTACCCGATGCCCTGTATGCAGCTCTATCCCGGCCTCGGGCTTAAATTCGCGTGTAAAAACCGCGGGTGAGGTCGGCGATTCGAAGGAAAGATCTTTCAGGTAGATTCTCTGGACTTCAAAGACCTGTTGGGGCTGTTGTTCTTCGGTCATGGTATTTCCTTTTTGCTTAAGCTAAATGAGAATTCGATGCTTTGACGAAGTGCACTAGGCGGTCCTCTCAGCGGGCTATTTGGGTAAGTGCTGCGCGATCCAACGCTTGAACTCCTGCGCCTGCATTGCCCCGGCAGTCCTGGCAACTTCCCTGCCTCGGTGAAACAGGATCAATGTCGGGAGTCCCCGAATTTTATGGGCACCCGCAGCTTTTTGATAATCGTCAGTATTGAGTTTGCCGATGCGCAGTAAGCCAGGAGGTTGTCGAGCCAACCGCTCGAGTATCGGCCCCATCACCTTGCAAGGTCCACACCAAGGCGCCCAGAAATCTACGATCCAGGGCAATTGATCGCGTTTGACAACCTGCCGTAAATCATCATCGGTCAACACAATGACTTTATTGCTCAGCAGCGATTTATGGCAGCTGCTGCAGGTTTTACCTTCAGCGATGTCGGTATGCGTGAGCTGGTTGGGCTGGCCGCAATGCAGGCAGAGCGTGG
>JANTGD010000260.1 GCA_024763135.1 Thiotrichales bacterium
GTGGCTCAAAATGCTCATTTACTGCGTGTAAACTGCGCTTTTTCTCCAGATTTTGCCTTGTCTCGCACTCACCCGAGAGTTTTTCAACAGCCTGTTAGGATGTGGTGAGCGCGAACCACATCCATAAACCAGCGATTTGCACCGGAGGCGCCGCCGCCGAGATTCCCCCTCCTCGCCAATGGTTCCCGCCTTGTCATTTGCTGCGCGTTCTGGCGTCAGCGCATCCTCCGATTTTCTTTCTCTCTGGCTCCTTAATGGTGATACGGAGCTGTGCGTCAAATCACGGAAATGTGTAGTCGGCTAATACAAACTTAATAGTGTAAGGAGGATAGCATGGAGAACTGTCTTAACGTTGAGCATCCTAAATCACCCAGCGATATCGCTCATGTCAAGCGGACTGCCGAAGGCTGCTGGGAAGCCCATAGGCTGGAGGATCACTTGAATGGGGTCGCAAACTTAGCTGCTGAGTTGGGCTTGAAGTTTGGAGCCGAGCTGTGGGGGCATCAGGCTGGTCTGTGGCATGACCTGGGCAAATTCAATCCAGCGTTTCAGCGGTATATTCGTGAGGCCAGTGGCTTTGAGGCAGAACAGGCGCACATCGAAACTGAGGGCTGTGATAAGCGTGTTGATCATTCCACGGCCGGGGCAATTCATGCGGTGAACCAATGGGGTCTTCCCGGTCGGGTGTTGGCGTATCTGATTGCCGGTCACCATGCCGGCCTCCCGGATTGGGAACATCTTGAGAGCGGTACTGGAGGCAGCCTGCGTGAACGGCTGCAGCGCACCGAACTGCTCGATGCAACACTGGCTGTCGACATATCTAAGGAATTGCTTCAGGCCGAAGGTCCTCCTCTGGATGTGCCCGGTGGGAAGTCGGGTTTCGCCCTTTGGATGCGCATGCTCTTCTCCTGCTTAGTGGATGCCGATTTCCTCGATACCGAGGCGTTTATGGATGATGAGAAATCTAAACTTCGGGGAGGCTATCCACCGCTCACCAGTCTACGCGATACCTTCGATCAATATATGAACGCCATGGCTTCCTCGGTACCGGTTAGCCCCATCAATCAATTGCGCAGCGATATCCTGCGTCAGTGCCAAGCCAAGGGGCGGCATCAGCCAGGATTCTTTTCATTGACCGTACCCACGGGTGGTGGGAAAACCCTTTCAGGCATGGCTTTTGCGCTCGAACACGCACTGGCGCATGGTAAACAGCGGGTGGTTCACGTAATCCCGTACACAAGCATTATTGAACAAACTGCCGATATCTTTCGCGGTATCTTCGGTGATGCGGTCATTGAGCATCACAGCAGCCTTGATCCCGACCAGGAAACGGCGCGCTCACGGTTGGCTACCGAAAATTGGGATGCCCCCATTATCGTGACGACCAGCGTGCAGTTCTTCGAGTCCCTATTTGCTGCGCGCACCAGCCGATGTCGCAAGTTGCACAACTTAGTCGATAGCGTCGTGGTACTGGACGAAGCGCAGTTGCTGCCACCGGAATTCTTACAACCCATCATCGACGTATTGAACCAGTTGGTGGCGCACTACGGCGTGACTGTGTTGCTCTCCACAGCCACCCAGCCAGCGTTGGAAACCCGTCGTAGCAGCTTTGGCAAAACCAAGTTGCGGGGGTTGGAAAACGTAGAGGAAATTATTGCAGATCCCGCCGCGTTGTATCACTCGCTGGAGCGAGTGCGGGTGCATCTCCCGGAAGATTTCCATGCCGACATTTCATGGGAAGCGCTTGCTGCAGAGATTGAACAACACAAATCGATACTGGCTATTGTAAATACCCGTCGCCAGGCTAGGGAACTGCATGCATTGTTGCCCAAGGGCACCATTCATCTCTCCGCCCTCATGTGTGGGCAGCATCGCTCCGATGTGATTGCTGACATCAAGGCAAAACTGTCTTGTGGAGCGCCCGTTCGTGTCGTGAGTACCCAGTTGGTGGAGGCGGGGGTCGATCTCGATTTTCCGGTGGTCTTTCGCGCTCTGGCCGGGCTGGATTCCATCGCTCAAGCTGCCGGTCGCTGCAACCGGGAAGGGCGGCTTGACCGGGGCGAGGTGGTGGTTTTCGTCCCGCCGGAGCCTGCACCTCCAGGCGTCATGCGCCGCGCCGCCGCGAAGACTGTCTCGACGCTTGCGGGCAGGGAAGGCAATCCATTGTCCCGGGAGAGCTTCGGTCAGTTCTTCCGCCTGTTCTATGACGATACCGATCTCGACAAGCAGGAGATCAGCCAGCTGCTCGAACCCAACAGCGAGCTGGAACTGCAGTTCAGGACCGCTGCCAGACGTTTTCGGATTATCGACGATAGCGGAGAAGCGGTTCTGGTTCGGTACCACGCCGATGAGAATGACGAGCAAATCAATGCCTTGCTGAACCAGCTCCGCAAAGACGGCCCCAGCCGTTGGTTGATGCGCAAGTTGCAACGCTACAGCGTCAGTGTCTCGGACTGGCATTTTCAGCGTTTGCGCGATGATGTTCAGATCGAGGAGATCTGGCCCGGCATTTGGGTGCAGATGGCCGGCACGACCGTCTACGATTCGGTGCTGGGTCTGGCGCTGGACACTGATGCGCCGGCGGCGGCCGATCTGGTGATATAGAAAGGGTCAGATGGACTATAATGGTCATGTCAATCTGACCAGTAGGAGGCAATCATGGAAATCACGGCAACCGAATTCAAGGCCAAGTGCCTGAAACTGATGGACGAAGTGGCCAAGACGCACGAAACCGTCATCATTACCAAACGAGGCAAGCCGGTGGCCAAACTGACCCCAGTGGAGCCGGAAGAGGAACGTTCCTGGTTTGGCTATATGGCCGGCACCGCGAAGATCACCGGCGATATCATGGCACCCATCGAAGGTGAGGATTGGGAGGCCTGCCTGGGCGAGGAGGCGCATTTTTACGAAGGGCTGGGCGTCGCGGAGCCAAAGCCCGGGGGTGACAAGAAGAAATGACGGGCCGCTATCTTATCGATACGCACATTTGGCTTTGGTATGGCCTGCAAAATCCCCGGTTGAGAGCGCCCGCTCGCGATGCGATCGAGCGCGCCGTGAAAACAGGCGGTCTGGCGGTTTCGATCATGTCCCTGTGGGAGATCAGCCTGCTGGAATCCAAGGGCCAGATCACCCTGGGCATGTCGGCGGAGGAGTGGCTGGTGGAAGCATTGAAATTACCCAACCTGATGGTCTTGCCGCTTGAGCTTCCCATAATCCTGGACGCTCACCGGCTACCCGGCGATTTCCACGCCGACCCCGCCGATCAACTGATCGTCGCCACCGCCCGCCATCACCGCCTCACCTTCATTACCGAAGACCGCAAGATTCTCGACTACGCGTGCCAGGGCTACCTGCGCGCCCACGCTACCGGCGACAAGGAGCTGTTATCGACATGAAAACCTACTGTCTCGACGTCCGCGGCGATTTCGCCTGCTTTACGCGCCCCGAGATGAAAGTGGAGCGGGTCTCCTATGACGTCATCACGCCCTCGGCGGCGCGCGCTGTATTCGACGCGATCCTGTGGAAACCGGCTATCCGCTGGTATATCCAACGCATTGAACTGCTCAATCCCATACGCTGGATCAACCTGCGGCGTAACGAGCTGGGCGGTGTTGTCTCCGAACGCAACGTCAAGACGGCCATGAAAAATGGCGCGGGACAACTGGGGACCTATATCGAGGATGACCGCCAGCAACGCGCCGGCCTGTTCCTGCGCGACGTGCGCTACCGCCTGCACGGCCAGTTCGAGTTGCTGGACAAAAGCGAGGGCCCGGAGAAATATGCCGAAATGTTCCAGCGCCGCGCCCGCAAGGGGCAGTGCTTCAACCAGCCCTATCTCGGCTGTCGCGAATTCAGCGCTGACTTTCGGCTGGTCGAAAACCCGGATGAAGAGGCCTCGCCCATAGCCGAAACACGCGATCTCGGCTGGATGCTCTATGACCTGGACTACAGCGACCGCGCCTCGCCCAGTCCGCGCTTTTTCAAGGCCCGAATGGAAAACGGTGTCATCAAGGTGCCCGCCTGGGACAGTGAGGAGGTGCGCGGATGATCTTGCAGGCGCTTTATGATTATTACCAGCGTAAACAGGCAGACCCGGAGGATGCGCTGCCACCATTTGGCTTCGAGTGGAAAGAGATCCCCTTCATCATCGAGATCGACGCGGATGGAAAACTGGTGCAGATCGAGGATACCCGCGAAGGTGATGGACGCAAGAAGCAGGCGCGCGCCTATCTCGTCCCGCAGGCAGTAAAGAAAACCTCCGGCATTGCTACCAACCTGCTCTGGGACAATGCCGAGTATGTGCTCGGCATTCCCCGCAAGGTGAAGCCCGGTCAGAAGAAACCCGAATCCGACCGCATCCGCGCTCAACACCAGGCCTTTGTCCAGCGTATCGCCGAGTTACCGCAACAGGCGTTGGAGGACGAAGGCGTCCAGGCAGTACGCGGCTTTCTCGAAAACCTCGACTGCAAGGCGCTGATCCGCCTTCCGGTCTGGAAGGAACTGCGCGCCAATCCCAACCTGAGCTTCCGCCTCCAAGGCGACGGTGAGTTGATATGCCAGCGCCCTGTGGCGAAGGCCGCCATTGAGCAGATGGCCGAGGCCGCCGCGGACAGCGGAGAAAAAGGCATCTGCCTGATCACCGGCGACCAGCGGGGCATCAGCCGCCTGCATCCTGCCATTAAGGGCGTCTGGGGCGCGCAATCGTCGGGCGCAAACATCGTCTCCGTTAACAACAAGATTTCTGGAAAAAACAACGCGGGTCCAACACCGGCTTTCGCCTCCTATCGGAAACAGCAAGGCTTCAATTCACCGATTGGTGAACGCCCGGTGTTTGCTTATACCACCGCTCTGAACCATCTGCTGCGTAAAGATTCGTCGCAGCGCTTGCAAGTGGGTGACAGTTCCACTGTCTTCTGGGCCGAGAAGCCGACGGACATGGAAACCGCAATCGTGGACATCTTCGGCGAGCCGGTGAAGGACAATCCCGACCGGCAGATCCAAAAAATCCAGGCGCTTTTCCATGCCATCCACGCGGGCCGATACACCAGAGACGACGCCAATACCCGCTTTTTCGTACTCGGCCTTGCGCCAAATGCCGCCCGTATCGCCGTGCGCTTCTGGAAGGTCACTACCGTCGGCGACCTTGCTGAACACATCGTCCAGCATTTCAAGGACATCCGCATTGAGCATGGCGATAAACAACCGGAATACCTGCCGCTGTTTCGCCTGCTGGTCTCCACCGCAACCCAGGGCAAGGCCGACAATATCCCGCCCAATCTCGCTGGCGAAACCCTGCGTGCCATTCTCGACGGCGCCTCGTATCCACGCACTCTGTTGGTCGCCGCCGTGCAGCGCATCCGCGCCGAGCATGAGATCACCTATCCGCGTGCCGCCCTGATCAAGGGCTGCATCAACCGCAGCATCCGAATTGCTAATCCCGCTATTAAGGAGGAACTGACCGTGTCCCTGGACCCCGACAACACCAACCCCGGCTATCGCCTGGGGCGGCTCTTCGCCGTGCTGGAGAAAATCCAGGAAGAAG
>JANTGD010000261.1 GCA_024763135.1 Thiotrichales bacterium
GAACCTAAAAACCTCAGTTGAGCGCAAAAAAGACGCGTAAGATATTGGTGTGCATGGTGAATCGGAAAAACTCGTGGTCACCTTATTGGTGATGAGAAGGTTTTTCTGATTTGCCAGGTGCACCAAGAGCTTGCGTGGACTTTTGTGATCCAACTGAGGTTTTTAGGTTGAAGCAAAGGGAGAGTCAAAATTGACAGGTATCGCGCGGCTTTTCTGAGTAATTTTCTCGGTTAATGCATCTCCTCGTTGGTTTCAACAATTGTGGTTAATTTCACATTATATTCTAGGGGTACTGTGTAAACTTTTTTGTCTGAGAAAAAGCGTCACGTGTACTGTGCTGCCTCATAAAGATGCGACAAGTGGTGATGCGCTATCTCTTTATAGTACTTAGTTAAATCAAAAAATAAAAAGTGCTGGGCATTTAAGGAAGCTCTGATTCATTCTGGCGCGAGCAGATTGTGATGGAAAATCGTCCCGTTCAAGGCGCGGATCGCCGGTAATAGCTGACCATTGCGCAGATCCGCCACGCAGAAGTGGGCGATTTTGCGCCGCAAGATGCCGTGTTACGAATCGATCAGAGCTTCCTATACTCTATTTTCATGTTTTTTTTATCCAACGACTTGGCTGTGAAAGCAAAAAGTGGATTTGCATTGTAAATAGAGAAGCATCATATCTAATTTAAATAGAATACACTTACTTGGCTGACGATTTGGATTCCTGAAGAAATCAAAGGATTTTTGTGCACAAGAAGCTGGTAGGCACGTTGTATGTGATCGAGCACGAAAATAACGCAGAATTCGAGAGAAAAGTGTGCTGAGTAGTGGCAAATAATAATAGGTAGGGAAGCGATGTATACCTGCAAAGCGATTACCACAAGTATACGCAAACGGTTTCATCATGAACCGTTCAATAACATAAAAAAATTTGAAGCAGGCATTATACACCCTGAAGAAATAGGGGTGCGCGATGCCGCTTTTTTTCTTTCCGGGCAGCTTGACAAAATTCAGGGCACGCAGCCAGAAACCACGCTCGACTATGAGCTCGAGAGAATCAGGCGGGGTAATGTAGTGCATGCGCCGACCATTTTATATGAACTGCCTCATGCTGAGCTCATCGATGGGCATGTTTATTCACAAGGTGAAAGAATTCCTCTGGTCAATACATATCCACCCTTCATATCCAAAAGACCAAAACAAAAGTATTCAAAGCGTTTCATGTCAGCCTCCGTAAATGGAAATCAGTATTTCGGGGATTGGTTGTTACACGACTGTATGAGTGGTCTGCTCGAGCCAGCTATCGCAACTGGCGTTTGCATGGATCGGCATGATTGGCCTCATGTCCCAGCGTATCGAAAATTATTTTCTCGCGCCATGCCAACCGTCCTTTCTGGGGTTTTCGAGTCACTCTATTTAGTGTCTGATTATTCCCAAAATTCAAATATGAGAGATCGTTACGGGGCGATTCGTAAGCGGATCGCATCTGATTATAAACCGAATGGAAAAAATATTTATGTTTCTCGGGGTGCAATGGGCGCTTCTCGCAAGCTGACTAATGAGAAGCAAATAATAAAAGAGTTGGGAAAGCGCGGTTTTAAAATCTTAGATGTAACGCGCCATTGCGTAGAGCATATAATTAGAGATTTAAGTGGTGCCAATGTTGTGATAGGCATTGAGGGTTCTCACTTGACTCACGCGTTACTCGCGATGTCGGCGCAAGGATCTTTGATTACCATACAGCAACCTGAGCGCTTTATCGCTGTATTGAAAGATACGGCGGATTGTATCGGTATCAAATATGGGTTTGTGGTGGCTGACCGGGAGTCGGGCGGTTATTCGGTCAATATTGACGAACTGCTGAAAACGATCGATTTAACATCGTGAGAAAAATGCTTTTGTTACTCGTTAGTAAGCGCTGTGAGGGTAGAAAAACCAGCCTCAGTAAAGCCAATGCCCAATATTTTCTTAAAGTGCGCTAAGCCAGGCTTCGATAATAAGGGTGGGATAAATTGATTAAGAAGCGTAGATTACTCGTATTAGCGCTGGCTGCAAGTGTTTTATTTGTAGTTTTCTTTGTGTTTAAGTTGGTGGATACGCGCTCTGAAATGTATCCATACGACGTGCACAAGGATTATTCATATCAATTTGATCATAGCCATGCGGTCTTTTCCAGTGTGCCGCTTGAAAATGGGCGTCTGCAGCTGCCTAACGCGGAAGGATCTTTTGCCTTGTACATGAAGGCCGAGGTTACTTCATCTTGGCTCGGAAAACTATTTCAGCCGTTTTTGGAAATCGAATCGAAAGGAGTGTCGTCCCGCCAATATTTTGAGTATGGTGCGGAAGGTGAGCGGTATATCAACCTGACGCCTTTCGTAGAGAAGCAAAGTGCTGAGGTCAATTTAAAAGGGCATCATGTTGCAATTAAAAGTAAGAATATTGAACTGATCGCACTTAAAAAACCGGATATTGAGGACAAACGTATCATGGTTTTGGCTCCCCATCCAGATGATGCTGAAATAGCTGCGTATGGGTTATATAGTGATAGCAAAAATGCTTATATAGTGACTATCACAGCAGGTGAAGCAGGAGAGTTTAAATATAATGAACTTTACACCGATCCAAAAAAACACTATTTGAAAAAGGGAGTGCTCCGGACATGGGATAGTATTGTCAATCCAATGCTCGGTGGCGTACCTCCCGAACGTTGCGTTAACTTAGGGTATTTCGACAGTACATTGTTGGAGATGTATCAAAATCCCACGGTTTCAGTCAAAGGGGTTTATACGGGTTTAACGGACCCACGAGTATTCCGGATGCTAAATGTCTCAAAACTGGCAGCTGGGTTAGCCGGTGGGGCCAATTGGCAGTCGCTTGTCGATAATTTAAAATATTTACTCTCCGAGATAAAGCCGGACATCATTGTTACAGTGTATCCGAGTTTAGATAGCCATCCAGATCATAAATTTACCACGGTTGCAGTCATTGAGGCGCTTAAGTCTCTGGATATCCACGCAGGCAAATTATTTTTATATTCAAATCATTATGTGTTGAGTGAATTCTATCCCTATGGGCAAATAGGGGGGCTCATGTCTCTGCCGCCAAATTTTGATAAGGCAGTTTATTTTGATGGGTTATACCCCTACACGCTGACACATAACAAGCAGATGGATAAGATCTTGGCCTTTGAGGCAATGCACGATTTGAGGCTTGATACTGAGTGGCTTACCGTTCAGGGCGCGATGCATTGGGCACTGCGTTCGCTCAAAAAATCCATTTCCAATAAAGATTGGGAAAATTATTATAAAAGATATGTTAGAAACAACGAGCAGTTCTTTGTTGTAGATATTGCCCATGTTTATAATGACGAAGTTTTAAATGCTTTGTATGGCGGAGATGTTTTTAGTCTTGAGCGCAGCAGTGGTAATAGATTTGTGTATTAATTGATAAATCGTTGTCAATGTCAATATCGCACGTGTCAAAAAAAATCAGTCGGAACGACTCTGTCTCCCCTGAGCTATACGAGCTCTGATTTAAAAATGAGTCAATGACAGTGGTAGACTTATATTTTTTCGCTTGGTCGATCTGTAAAAGCTGGGGCGTGCTGCATCAGTACTTGCGATGGATTGTCTCAGAAGTGTTTTGCCTCGTACATCATGTACATGAAAATAAAGGATGCAGTGAACAAGAAAGTGGTCGTTCGATGGGGCGAGCGCGGGACTCCCGAAGGGCCAGTCCACAAGCCGCGCTGGACGGCGTTGCGCTCGCTTGAATTGGCTACGGCCAGTCCTGCACTTGTGCGCCTACCGGCTGACCGCTTTCCGGCTCGCTGTAGCCGCCAATATCGTGTTGACGATGTACTAGCCATCGACAATTCAAGCCATCGTAGTATCCCGCATGGCTGCTTTCAGGCTCGCCCACTGAGAGTTTCCCAGATCCGCTACTGTAGTGTTGCGGTCCTTGATAAGCGAGCCGTCCTTTCCCGCGGGCTGCGCCTGGCATTGACTCGTTCGGGAAGCGCTGTATCCGTTATCATCATATAGATGATGTACTGGGAGCCTGTGCCTGGCTAGACGACGTGGCGGGGGGAAGCTGATTGAGGATGTATGTATCCTGTTTTGAAGCGATCGGCCGGGCTATTATCTGTGATTTAGGGGTTTCTGCAAGGATCAGCTTTTACGCAGTAACTTCGCTATTTCTGGACAGGCGCCTAGATACGTGGATAATAAGTTGCTTGGAATGATTGTTGCTAGATGTTCTAAGCTGAAATGCTTGTCGTGAATCAGTTTGCCGAGACGTAGGCCGATATCTATGCCGTGTCGTGCGGTGTGGGTTTAAATGCATGCTTTGTGTGATCGAGCGAGTGTCGTCATTACCTCAACGGCGTGTTTTGACTCATTACAAAGATTTCAGACCACGACTCAGCTAATCCCTGGAGTGCGTCAGCTCTACGTTAATTAATAGTCATTGACAGTTGTAAACTCACATCTTTCGACTTCATCTTGCGTATTACAGGGGTAAATTGAGTAGCTACGATTTCAGAATGTTTCGGCTCTTTGAGGTACGCAGGTATTCCCCTATGTTAATCGACAGCATCTCTAAACTTATTAATCAGCAAATCAACCGTGAATTCTTCTCGGCTTACTTGTATCTCGACATGTCAGCTAAGGCGGAGAATGCAGGTTTCAAGGGTATGGCCGCGTGGTTCATGGCTAAATATCAAGAAGAAAATCAGCATGCTATGAAAATGATTCGCTATCTTCTTGATCATGGTGCCCAGGTGGAATTGGCATCCATTGAAAATCCCTCCTCTGATTATAGTGATCCCCTCGACATGTTCGAGCAGACGCTGATTCATGAGCAGAGTGTTACGGCCTCTATTCTTAATCTTGTTGACGCAGCAATGAGTAGCAAGGATCATGCAACGTACATTTTCCTACAATGGTTTGTGACTGAACAGACGGAAGAAGAGGCGACCGTTGGTGATATTATTGCGCAGTTAAAATTGGTTGGCGGGCGTGGCGAGGGTTTGTTCATGTTGGACAAGGAACTCGGCTCAGTCGCGGCCACAGTAATGCAGCCCGCACTAGCAGGTACTGTGTAATCTGCTTTTCTAATGGGAAATCGGTCCGCGACTCATTTCTTTTCCTGCGCTTTTTGCCACAGTCTCAATAGATTGAGTAGCGCTATCTCATTCACCGCGTGATGGTCACATGGGTAAAAAAAGTAAAAAAACCACTAAGTGTTGCAAGAAGTATAGAAAATCCAAGGCCTGTAGTAAGTGCCCGAAGGTGATCTCCAAGACTTGAGACGACCTCTTTATGCCTTACTATGCGTTGTCTTAGTAAGCCCACGGCTTGGCTCGGAACTTGGGTAGCGACCCCTGCGGTTTTCTAATCGGTAGGGCTTTATGCGTGCGATGATTCTCAGGCATGATTGAGTTTAGTCTGAATCATCTTCCGCTGCCAAGGTCGGTTTCGGAGACTCGACTGATTTTCGAAAGATGGTCCTCCAAGGGATAGCCTAACAGGCTGTTGAAAAACTCT
>JANTGD010000262.1 GCA_024763135.1 Thiotrichales bacterium
TGGGAAGGGAACAACCATTCCCTGCGAAGTGCGCCTACCCAGGCATGCAGACAGGACAACTGCGACCGTCATTTTAAGCTGGACGAGGTACTAGGCATTTTCGCACGGAGAATGTGAGCATATAGTTGATATGTGACCATTCGAGTACGAAAATAACGCCAAAATGGGCCAAACGATGAATACGCTGAGTCGTTACGATTTCTTTAACTTGGCAGGATGATTGTGGCGCTACCCGAATACGCAGACCTATCCGAAGAACTTGCCCGAGCCGGACTCGTGCACACCCCTGCCGAGCTCCATGGCATGCTCTGTGGGCTCCTCATCAAACAAGCTAACACACCCGCGGAACGCTTGCTGCAGTTGGTTGCAGGAGAAACTGCGCAAAGACCGGTCCTCGATTCGACCACTGAGGCGCTATTGGACGCACTGCTGGAAACCACCCGCGAGCAATTACAAGATCCCAATTTGGGCCTGGAACTATTATTGCCGGACGACGACACACCCCTGCAGTCACGTTTTGATGCAGCCTGCGACTGGGCACGAGGTTTGGTCTACGGATTGGCCGCCCAAGGAATCGACAATCCCGCCAGACTTTCTGCAGACGCAGCAGACTTTTATCGTGACTGCCTTAGCCTCGCACGCGGTGATTTTGATACCGAGAGCGCTGCGGAGGAGAACGAAGAACTTTACATGGAGCTCCAGGAATTTTTGCGTATCGGCACCTTGTTGACTCAAGAGGAAATTCAACCGCTTAAAGCGCCGCCGCAATTGCATTGATTTTATGAAACGCTTACCCAAGACTGAACTGCAAAGGCGCCGGCGCGCATTAATGCGCATGATGGAAGATAACTCCATCGCAATTATCGCCGCCGCACCAGAACGCACCCGCAATCGGGACGTGGATTACCCCTATCGACAAGACAGCGACTTTTTATACCTTACGGACTTTAGCGAACCGGAGTCCGTCGCGGTATTCATACCAGAACGAGAGCAAGGAGAGTTTTTACTGTTTTGTCGTGAACGTGACCCCAAAATGGAAACCTGGCACGGACGTCGTGCAGGACCGGAGGGCGCTATCAACAACTACTATGCCGACGATGCCTTCCCCATCGCCGATATCGATGAGATTCTTCCGGGCCTGCTCGAGCATCGCAGCCGCGTCTACTACACCATGGGCAAGGATCAAAGCTTCGATACCCAACTCCTGGACTGGATCAAGCAACTCCGCCGCGGCGTCAGATCAGGGGTCAGCGTCCCGCACGAGTTTGTCGATTTGGAATACATTCTGCACGAGATGCGCCTGTTCAAATCCCGCTCGGAACTACGCCTTATGCGCGAGGCGGCGAAAATTACTCACGATGCCCATGTCCGCGCTATGTCAGTGTGCAGACCGGGGATGCATGAATTTGAAATTGAAGCGGAAATACTGCATGCATTTCGCCGCGAAAATACCGAACCTGCCTATCCCTCTATTGTCGGTGGTGGTGAAAATGGATGCATTTTGCACTACACAGAAAACAACGCCGCACTGAAAGATGGAGACTTGCTGTTGATTGACGCAGGGTGCGAGTATCAGGGCTATGCAAGCGACGTGACAAGAACCTTTCCCATCAATGGGCAATTCTCCAAACCCCAAAGGGCACTCTATGATCTGGTGCTCAAAGCGCAGCAAGCAGCCATCGCGCAAGCCACACCAGGCAACCACTGGAACGATCCGCATCATGCCGCCGTACAGGTTCTTACGGAAGGCCTGCTGGAATTGGGTATTCTCAAAGGCTCGCTCGAAAAGCTAATGGAGGAACACAGCTACCGCAGATTTTATATGCATCGCACCGGACACTGGCTTGGGCTCGATGTGCACGATGTGGGCGACTACAAGTTCGAGGACGAGTGGCGCATTTTGGAACCAGGTATGGTGATGACCATCGAACCCGGCCTGTACATACCTGCCGACACCCGAGGCGTGCGCAAGCAATGGTGGAACATGGGTATCCGGATCGAAGATGATATACTGATCACAGCGGAGGGCCATGAGATTCTGACCGAACGAATTCCCAAGGCGCCGGACGAGATCGAAGCATTAATGGCAGCCTGATGAAACACACGAAAGAATTTGACATTGCCATTATCGGCGGCGGATTAGTCGGCACCTCACTGGCGGCTGCGCTGGCCCATACCGACTTGCGTATCGCGCTGATCGACGCCCGCCCCGCATCGAGCAAACCCACACTCGAAGACTACGATGAACGCAGCCTCGCGCTGGGTTATGGCAGTGCACGGATCTATCAGGCGCTCGGTCTTTGGAGCAAAATTGCCACTGCTGCCACCCCCATCCAGACGGTGCACGTCTCTGAAAAAGGCCGTTTAGGTGTAACGCGCTTGAACGCTTCAGATCTGGACAGCAATGCGCTCGGGTATGTGGTTACGCTACGACATTTAGGCTCAGTGCTCGACTCAAGCCTAAACCATCAAGCAGGTCTGACTCGCTTTCAAGGGGCTCGGCTCCAGCACCTGGAAGCCGACGGGGAAGCGATCGAGATTAGCATCGTAACCGACCAAGGCCCGCTCTCGCTGCGCGCCGCATTGCTTGCAGGCGCGGATGGTACACAGTCCATGACCCGCACATTACTCGGGATCGAGCAGCAGGATCTGAACTACCAACAACACGCCATTATCGCGAATGTAACTCCGGAGCTACCCCATAAAAATCAGGCATTTGAGCGCTTTACCCCCGATGGCCCATTGGCGCTGCTGCCCCTGACGAACAATCGCTGCGCGCTGGTGTGCACACAGCGACCCGAAGATGCGGCACGCACAATGCACCTGAGCGTTGCCGCTTTTTTACGGGATTTGAATGCACGTTTCGGTTATCGCTTGGGGCGCTTTGTACGCACCGGCAAACGTGAATGCTATCCATTAAACCTCATGATTCCGGAACGCTTAACCGGACAGCGTAGTCTACTGCTGGGCAATGCTGCGCACACCTTACATCCGGTCGCAGGTCAGGGTTTGAATCTTGCGCTGCGTGATGTGGCGTTGCTTGCGCAACTATTAACCCAATATACGGATCCAGGCAGCCCCGAGCTGCTCACTCATTACGCCACGCTGCGCATGCGTGATATCCGCGCCACCGCTCAATACACGGATGGACTCGTGCGTTTGTTTACCCATCCTTCGAACCTACTGGGGCATCTCCGTGGCGCAGGCCTGATCCTGTTAGACCGCCTGCCCCCCATGAAACGGCAAATTGCACGTATTGGAATGGGAGAAAGGCGCTACCTTTACGGACGCCTGTTTCTTGGATTACCCACGGAGCCCCTAGCAAGATGATTCAACGATACGACGTTGTGATCAATGGCGGCGGCATGACCGGGCTGGCCCTGGGCTGCGCGCTCGGCCAACAAGGACGCCAAGTGGCCGTCATTGAAACCCAGGGAGAGCCGCCCCGTTTCAATCCGGATACAGATTACGATTTGCGGGTCGTCGCACTCAATCAAGCCAGCCAGAATCTACTCGACCATTTGGGCGCATGGCAACAGTTGCTGCGCTGGCGCGTCTCTCCCTACCAACGCATGTATGTTTGGGATGCCGGCAGCCCGGGACACATCAGCTTTACGGCCACCGAGCTGGGCACGGCGCATTTGGGACATATTATTGAAAATCGCCTCATTCAGCGGGCTTTGTACGAGCGATTCACCTCACTTGCAACGACACAATGGATTGGCGATGCGGCAATGGAACGCATTGCAGTTGACGAACACGATGCCTTAGTCAGCCTAACGGATGGGCGCATTCTAAATACGCGCCTGGTAGTGGGGGCGGATGGGCGTCACTCACAGGTGCGTCAAGCAGCCAATATCGACTTGCATCGCCGGGATTACCATCAGCAAGGGATTGTGGCGATTGTGCGTAGCGAACAACCCAGTGATTTTACTGCCTGGCAACGCTTTCTACCCGATGGGGTCTTGGCATTTTTACCGCTATCTGATGGACGCGCGTCGATTGTGTGGAGTTCACGCCGCGCGGATGAATTATTGGCGCTGCCCGATTCCCAATTCAAACAAGCCCTCGGGAAGGCATTCGATTTCCACTTGGGTGAGATTTTGCAAGTGAGTCCCCGCGCCAGCTTCCCACTGATCGGCCGCCATGCAAAATCCTATATCAGCCCCCGAATCGTGCTGATTGGAGATGCCGCCCACACCATTCATCCCCTTGCAGGTCAGGGGGTAAACCTGGGATTTATGGACGTAGCCGCGCTGACAGAGGTAATAGGCCAGACCACGCGTGATTTTGGCAGCCTATCTGTACTACGCCGCTACGAACGCAGTCGAAGAGGAGAGAATGCCGTGATGCAGCGTCTGATGGAAGGGTTTCAGTTCCTCTTCATTAATAACAATAGCGTGTTATCGGGCATCCGCGGCCTGGGCCTGCGCCTCACCGACCAAGCAACCCCTTTGAAAAATCAAATGATGCGCTACGCGATGGGCATAGCAGGAGAGCGTCCAGCGATTGTGCGCCCGCCCGTGGATCAGTTGGTTTAGTGTTTAAGGAAGCTCTGATCAATTCGTAACACGGCATCTTGCGGCGTACAATCGTCCACTTCTGCGTTGCGGATCTTCGCAATAGCCAGCTATTACCTGCGGTCCGCGCCTTGAATTGGACGATTTTTCACCACAATCTGCTTGCGCCAGAATTAATCAGAGCTCCCTTACCCCCCCCTCTCTTGAGCACCCGACCATCGGCAACACGACGCTTGCCCCACTTCAGTCCACGTGTGGCACATCTGAGTGGCGATCGCTTGGAAAAAACACTACCCTCCTGCGCTGAGATCAGGCATCATTATAATTCTGGTTTATCAACGTAATTGTTTTGCGATATGAGCCAGAGGAGAGGGATTCATCATCTCCCTGACGTCGGCGCCAGTTCTTGCGCTACCCAAAACCACGCGCATATGCCATCAAGCCCGTCGAGAGGTGACAATGGATCTATTGTGATACCGATTGATCTAAGAGAGCAGCATGTCAAATCTAGTTTCAGGCACCGTCAAATGGTTCAACGACGAAAAAGGCTTCGGGTTTATTGAGCGTGAAGGGGGTAAAGACGTCTTCGTCCACTACTCTGGCATCAATGGCGCGGGGCGCAAGACTTTGCAGGAAGGCCAGAAAGTTACCATGGAAGTGACGCAGGGGCAGAAAGGCCCGCAGGCTGAAAACGTCACCCCACTCTAAAGTGTCGCGTATCGCCTGACACAACACCTGTTCAAGCGCTACGTATCGATCCGACTAAAATAATTCAACGTTAAGCCACGTTCAGTGGGTCTCCGGGCACTCTGCATGAGGCTTAGCGATTTTGGATTGTCTTAGTAATAGTAACCGCTGTGATGTAACAGCACGTACTCAGGTGCTGTTAGGTTGTTTTGTGCGCCTTAACAGGTTGTTGAACCTAAAAACCTCAGTTGGATCACAAAAGTCCACGCAAGCTCTTGGTGCACCTGGCAAATCAGAAAAACCTCTCATCACCAATAAGGTGAC
>JANTGD010000263.1 GCA_024763135.1 Thiotrichales bacterium
CTGCGCCTTGATGCGCAGCATCACAAAAGCGCTGAGTCCGTCATTTTAAACTGGGCGAGGTACTAGTACCACTGCCTGGGAAGCATCCACAAGCCGGCGAAAATCTGCTAGTTTAACCGGCTAGCTCTCTAGAACTTCACACGACCCTGACCACTCATGCGCTCCATACTCGTCACCAGTGCACTACCTTACGCAAACGGCCCCATCCACCTTGGCCACTTGGTGGAATACATTCAAACCGACATCTGGGCGCGTTTCCAGCGCATGCGCGGGCATGAGTGCTACTACGTCTGTGCCGATGATGCGCATGGCACACCGATCATGCTTCGCGCCCAACAGGAAGGCATAGAGCCTGAGGCACTGATCGAGCGTATTTCCAAAGAACATCAGGCCGACTTCAAAGAATTTTTAATTGGGTTCGATAATTATTACTCCACGCATAGCCCCGAAAACCAGATGTTCTCTAACCTGATTTACGAGAGGGCCCGGGATGCAGGGCATATAGAACGACGTGTCATAAAACAAGCCTATGACCCCGAGGCTGGCATGTTCCTGCCCGATCGCTTCATCAAAGGCGAATGCCCCCGCTGTGGCGCACCAGATCAATATGGAGATTCTTGCGAAAACTGTGGCGCGACCTATAGCCCTACGGATCTCAAAAATGCGGTGTCCGCAATCTCCGGTGCGACCCCCATCGAAAAAGAGTCAGAACATTTCTTCTTCAAGCTCGGTGATTTCGAGGCATTGCTCAAAGACTGGACACACAGTGGCCATCTACAACCTGAAATCATCAACAAACTGGAGGAATGGTTCGAGGCGGGCCTGAGCGACTGGGATATTTCGCGTGACGCGCCGTACTGGGGATTTGAAATCCCAGATGCCCCTGGCAAGTATTTTTATGTTTGGCTCGATGCGCCAATCGGCTATTTAGCGAGTTTTAAAAATTTTTGCGATCGTGAAGGCATAGAGTTTGAGCGGTTTTGGGCAGCCGACGCCAGCGCTGAGGTCCATCATTTTATTGGCAAAGACATCGCTTATTTCCACACTTTGTTCTTTCCCGCCATGTTGCACGCCGCAGGGTTTCGCATGCCGACTGCCGTCCACTGCCACGGCTTTTTGACTGTCAACGGCCAGAAGATGTCGAAATCCAGAGGAACGTTCATCAAAGCCCGAACTTACCTGGATCACCTGAACCCCGAGTATTTACGCTATTATTTCGCCGCCAAACTGGGTCCGGGGATAGACGATATCGATCTCAACCTGGAGGACTTCCGTGCCCGCGTCAACGCCGACTTAGTCGGCAAGGTCGTGAATATTGCGTCTCGCTGCGCCGGCTTCATTAGCAAACGTTTCGCCGGCAAACTGGCCACGACACTACCACAAACCGAACTATTCGATGCCTCAGCAGCGGCGAGTGAAGGCATCGCACAGCTTTACGAGAACCTGGAATATGGTCATGCAGTACGCCAGATCATGGCCCTGGCCGATCAAGCCAATCAATATATCGATGAGGCCAAGCCGTGGGTTTTGATCAAAGACCCCGATCGCCAGACTGAGGTTCAGGAAATCTGTAGCCTCGGACTCAACCTGTTTCGCAACTTGATGGTATACCTCAAGCCAATCCTGCCTCATTTGGCCGAAGAAGCAGAAGCTTTTCTCAACTGCCCACCACTGCACTGGGATAGCGTGAAGACTCCCTTGCTCGACACTCAGATCCACCGTTTTAAGCCCCTGATGACGCGCGTGGAACAGGAGGCATTGGAGGCCATACTCGCGGATGCGCAAGCAGCTCCAGAAGAAACCCCGACAAAAACCCCGGCTGCGTTGGCGGCCGAACCACTTGCAGAGACCATAGAATTTAGCGACTTCGCAAAAATTGACCTGCGCGTTGCCAAAATCGTCCAGGCATCCGAAGTCAAAGGCGCGGACAAATTGCTGCAGCTCACACTCGATTTGGGCGGTGAAACACGGTATGTGTTTGCAGGCATCAAATCCGCTTACCAACCCAGTGATCTAGTGGGCCGTCTGACCGTGATGGTTGCCAATTTAGCACCCCGAAAAATGCGTTTTGGAGTGTCCGAAGGTATGGTGCTCGCCGCAGGCCCTGGCGGCAAAGAACTCTACCTGCTGCAGCCGGACGCCGGTGCTCAACCGGGCATGCGGGTCAAATAGCCTCTCCGCTATATTTAGAGAAATTTGCTGGGCCAGCCCCTCCAAACGGTGCCATATAGATGCAAAAAATCAGAATTGCGTAATCGTTGCTATGCTGAGTCGTTTCATCAAACCAAAATGGAAGCATAAAGATCCCCGTGTGCGCCAGGCCGCTGTCCGGGACATCACAGACGACCGGATTCTGATCGAACTGGCCAATACCGATCCGGATTTTGATGTTCGCCGGGCGGCGCTCCGCTGTATTGAACATATCGACAGTTTGTTGCAGGTCGAAGTGCCTCAGGCGCTCGAACGAGCCTGTGCGGCGCGTTATGCAGAGCTAACCCTGAAAAATTTGGCACGACCTTTCTACACTGACGCCCAACAAAAATTCTTCGCCTTAATCGACGACGCCAGCTACTTTAAAACCGTTGCAGAACAAGCCGCTGATCCCGGGCTGCGCCTTGAGGCGTTGCAATATATTAGCGACCAAACAGTGTTACAGGCTCGCCTTAGCATTGATACGAACATCCAAATACGGAGTTATTGCGCCGCCCAGCTGCAAGACGAACAGGCGATTCGCGCCGCCCTCCAGCAGCTTGGCCGTAAGGATAAGCGGATTACCAAACAACTTCGCCAAAAACTCAATGCAATAGAAGCCACAAGAAAACTCGAACTGGAAAGAGAACGTCTACTGTCGCGCTTGGACACGTTAGGCCGGGAGGCGCATTGGCAACGGGATCAAACTACTTTACTGAGCCTGAAGAATTCCTGGTCTCAACTGGCGCCGCCGCCCGAGACACAGATCACTGCGACTTTCGAACAAACCTGTGAGGCAGCCGAGAAGCGCATTGCCGAACTCCGCGCGCAAGAAACTGCCCGCAAACCCCTGCGCCAGGAAAAAGAACAGCAATGTGAATGGCTGGAACGCTATCTTGAGCAACTCAATGGACAACAACGTCTCGCAGCATCTGAAGCGCGGGATATTCAAGCCACGCTTGATCTGTTCGTCCAGGAGTGGAATGATTTGCCCACACTACCGGAACACGAAGAAGCACAGCTGGCCAATCGCTTCCATGCAGCGGTGAGCACATGCCGGCAACGCATCGACGAGCTCCTGGAAACGAGTCGAAAAACGGCGCATCTGGAAAAAATTTTGCAACAAGCCGCAGCACTACTCCAACGTAAAGCACCCAGTTTGCAGCAGTTGGATCGTTTAGTGACCGCCTGGCAGCGCGAGACCATGCCCGAGGATTCTGTGTTGGCTGACGCCTATCGTCAGCAGTTCGATCAGTTACAGCAGCGCATCCGCGCGCGCATCGATAAACAAGCCCGGGAAACCGCCGATGGGTTACGTTTAATCAATGCTTGGCTTGACGAAATCGACACTAACCTCTCCAACGAACGACTGGAAAATTCTGCCAAGCGTGAACACCAGATCCTTGAATTACTCAATGCTTTGCCCGCTATTGCTGACTCGCAACGACATCAAATCGAAGCGCGCCTGAAAAACATTTCTCCACAGATAAAAAATTTACAGGGTTGGCGTCACTGGGGCACCGATCGGGCTCGCGAACAGCTCATCGCAGAAGCCCAGGCACTCCAGGAAAAAACCCTTTCGATTCCAGAGCGGGCTGCAGCAGTCAAGGACCTCCGGCAACGCTGGAAACAACTAGGTAAGCTAGACCCGAGCACGCAACGCAAACTTTGGCAGCACTTTGACAAAGCCTGTACTGCAGCCTATCAGCCTTGTAAAGAGCATTTTGCACAAGCAGCCCAGCAGCGCAATCAGAACCTAGGCAAGCGTCAGGAAGTCTGCGCAGCGCTTGAAGCGCTCCTGAACGACACCGATTGGTCGCAGCCTGATTGGCGTGAAGCCGATCGTAACTATCATCGGCTGCAGAACCGCTGGCGCAGCCTGGGCCCCGTCAACCGTCAAGATTGGCAAGTCATCTTGAAACGCTACCAAGCGGCCGTAACCGCTTTGGAGTCAGCACTTGAGCCCGAGCGAGAGCGCAATCTGCAAGCACGCGTATCATTGATCGATGCCATTGAGGCACTGACCGAACAAACGGATAGCCGCGAAGCGCTAAAGGCGCTTAAACCATTACAGAACCGATGGCAGATCACGGTCACCAGTAAACGCGCAACAGAGCAACGCCTCTGGAAACAGTTTAAAGCCGCGGGGGATCGCATCTATCAGCGAGAGCAGGATCGTCGCGCCCTCAAGTCCGCTGAGCTCAATCAAACTATGCAGCGCAAAGAGGCACTGCTCGAGTCCGCCGAGCAACTCGTACATGCGTCGAAAGAGGAGATCGTGAGTGGCATGGCAATGCTTAAACAGCAATGGGCTGCCGAACCGCTACCGAACCACCGCAGCGCAAAATCCCTCGAAGTACGATTTAATACTGCACTGCGAAAGGCCACCGACCAGATTGAAATTGAAACATTGGAAGCGCAGCGTGAAAAACTTCGGCACGCGCTACAAACCCTGCCCAGCACAGACGAGCACCCACCAGTCCCAGACGATACGGTGACCGAAAGGCTTCTGGAACTTGAAATCGTGCTGGGGATCGACTCTCCAGCAGCGTTCACCAAGCGACGCATGCAAAAACAGGTTGAGCGCCTAAACGCGCGCCTTGCAGACAAGCAAACACAAAATACGCTGGAAACGATCAGCGAGCAGTTCTTACAGCTGACCCAATCCAATAACACCCTCGATAAGACATCCCAGGGACGTTTGCAGAACATTTTCGAAGCCCTTGATGCGCAACTGATCACCCGAATCCAGGAAATCAAACAGGGGGATTGAATCCGGGGCAAAACGACTGAAGACCCTTCAGGAGATGCTTCGGAACAAACACCCCGCCATCCATCGGCGGCACTGAAAAATAGCTCGGTATCGCTTGTCATTTGATTTTTTTCAATCGCCTTTTAACAGGCTGTTAAGGAAGCTCTGATCAATTCGTAACCCGGCATCTTGCGGCGAAATCGCCCACTTCTGCGTTGCGGATCTTCACAATAGCCAGCTATTAGGCGCGATCCGCGCCTTGAACTGGACGATTTTTCACCACAATCTGCTCGCGCCAGAATTAATCAGAGCTTCCTTAACCCGGCGACAAAATGAATCGTGCGCCAAGTATCAGGGCTGTGTTGGTTCAAGGCGTGCTGCGCCGGTAATCGTGACTGTATTGAACCTAAAAACCTCAGTTGAATCAGCAGCGCAGGGCTGCATGTCACCTTAGCAGTGGCCACACGGGGCATTACGTGCATTTAAAGATGTATACGAAATCCCGCGCCTACACCGGCTGACGCCTTCTCGATCAGCCAGATGCAGGGGCATGCAGGCGAGATTGTGAGGCGATTGTTA
>JANTGD010000264.1 GCA_024763135.1 Thiotrichales bacterium
TGCTCGACATGGAACAACCATGGCTTCGCAACAATGCCTTGTTCTGAACGCGTGGGTTTGCGCTGATATAGACAGTTTGGACTTGGCGGTGTACTAGAGACGCTCCGGGATGTGAAGGATAGAAGATGAAAATACTGGTAGTCGGTGGCGGCGGCCGAGAACACGCACTGGCCTGGAAGATTGCACAATCGCCACGGGTGTCGCAGGTGTTTGTGGCGCCCGGCAATGCGGGGACCGCGCGGGAACCGGGTGTGGAAAACATCGCCATTCAGGCCGAGGATATCGATGAGCTGCTCGATTTTGCGCGCCAGCAAGCGATCGACTTAACGGTCGTGGGGCCTGAGGCGCCACTGGTTGCCGGCATTGTTGATCGTTTTACAAAACAAGGGCTGCGCTGCTTTGGCCCTTCCCGGGCCGCAGCCCAGTTGGAAGGCTCGAAAACTTTCACCAAGGATTTCCTCGCGCGTCATCAAATTCCCACCGCGGCTTATCAAAGTTTTACGGAAGTCGCAGCAGCAGTGGATTATATCCATGCCCAGGGCGCGCCTTTGGTGGTCAAGGCAGATGGTCTGGCCGCCGGGAAGGGCGTGATTCTTGCGCAGAGCGAGGCGGAAGCCATCGCCGCAGTCGAGGATATGCTGGCGGGTAACGCCTTTGGTGACGCAGGACATCGTGTGGTGATCGAAGAATTTTTAACGGGAGAAGAAGCCAGTTTCATCGTGATGGTCGACGGTGAGCATATTCTGCCGATGGCCAGTTCTCAGGATCACAAAGCCCGAGACGAAGGCGATCGTGGACCGAATACCGGTGGCATGGGCGCTTACTCGCCCGCGCCTGTTGTGACACCGGAGATGCATGCCCGCATTATGTCTCAGGTGATTGAACCGACCGTGCAAGGAATGGCGGCGGAGGGACACCCTTTTACCGGGTTTCTTTACGCGGGGCTGATGATCGATGCCACGGGTAATCCAAAGGTACTGGAATATAATGTTCGTTTTGGCGATCCGGAAACTCAGCCCATTCTAATGCGTTTGCGCTCGGATCTGTTGGCACACATCGAGGCTGCCTTGCAGGGTCAACTGCATGCGCAGACGGCTGAATGGGATGAGCGTGCGGCCTTGGGCGTGGTGTTGGCAGCAGGAGGCTATCCGGGCAGCTATCGAAAAGGAGATGTGATCAAAGGCTTACCAGAGGTAGAGTTACCCGATGCCAAGGTCTTTCACGCGGGCACGGCACTGCAAAATGGTGAGGTTGTGACGGCGGGCGGACGGGTATTGTGTGTTGTTGGTTTGGGTGATAGCGTCACCCTGGCGCAGCGGCGAGCTTATGAAGTGGTCGCACAGATCAGCTGGGATGGCATGTATTACCGGAGTGACATTGGCTATCGGGCCGCAGCCAGAGAGCGTTAGCCCGGTGATGGCTGCGATCCGACGTCTGTACCGACTGTTACTACTGGTGGGCCTTTTGCTGTGGGGTGTGCTGGCGACCGTGGCAATGTTGCCCCAAGTCAAACAAGGCATCCCAAACCAGCGTGTCCAACAAATTCGCCAGCGTTGGCTGGCTAGGGTCATCAGGGTACTAGGAATCGAGCCGGTCGTGCACGGTGAACCGATGCAGCAACCCGGCCTTTGGGTGGCTAACCACATTTCCTGGGCCGATATCCCTTTGATCGGTAGTCTGGCACCGGTGGGGTTTCTCTCCAAAGCGGAAATTCGTAATTGGCCGATTATCGGTTGGTTGGCTGAGCACACTGGAACGCTGTTCATTCGCCGCGGAGATCGGAAGTCCTCGCTAGTGGTGACGCGGCTGCTGTACACCCATATCAAGCAGGGGCACAGCATTTTGATCTTTCCGGAGGGCACCACCAGTCCGGGGGATGGCGTGCGACGCTTTCATGCGCGTTTGTTTGCGCCCGCGATAGACGCCCATCTTTTCATTCAGCCCGTAGCGATCTTTTACAGACACGAAAACGGAGCGCGTCACCAGTACATCCCGTTTGTTGATCACCAGCCATTTTTTGCGAATCTCTGGCGCTTGCTGGGCGATCGCCGGGTTAGGGCGGAAGTGTATTTTCTGCCGCCTATCCAAGGAGATCGATTTTCGGATCGGCGTTCATTGGCAGAGCAGGTACACGATTTAATTGAAACCAAAATCCATGCCGCACAAGCGTAGTACAGCTAACCAGATTTTTGTGCGAGAGCAGGCTCCAAATTTTCCCTGCATGCAGGAATCGTTGCCTCAATCCTGCTGCTACGGAAGATAAAATCGGTACGTCCCAGCGTATTGCCGGAGGACACACTATCGGCTTGTCGCAGCAGTCTGATATATTGCTTTTTAGAGACGATCGGTCGGTGTTGAGACAAGCGCAGGCAAGCGTGCTTGCCGAGCGGGATGCCTTCGGCGAAAGCCGGAATTTACATTTAAAGCAAGGGGTTGCAGGCTATGGCGATATCCACCCAGGAACTGTACGATTTTTTCCACCAGTGTCATCTTTGTGAGTCGCTCACTTTTGATGAGGTGCGTACCCTCAAGGGGTATCTGAAGGAGCGCACCTTTGAACCGAATGAGGTCATTGCCGATATGGGCGAGGTGGGTGAAGCACTCTATTTTGTGCTGGAAGGGCACCCGATTCTTACCCAGGGTAAGGGTGAAGCCGAGGTGAAGATCGCTGATCTGGCAGAGGGCAAGCTGGTCGGAGAAATGTCTTTTTTCGATAAAAAGCCACGCAAGATACGCATGCGTGCTACAGAAAAACCTGTGAGAGTGTTGGTATTGACACGGCCCATGTATGAGCGCTTGCGCGTCGAGCACCCTATTATTGCGGTAAATTTACTGGAAAACGCAATTGTCAGCCTGGATTTCCTCATCCGCAATATGGGCGACAATATGGCCGATCTGTCGCGCTATTTGCATGGGCCGGGCAAGCGCTAACAACGCATCCTGGTGGTGTTATCGCAGCCCGATTGACTGCGAGCTGAACTCACCTGTCGATTGACTTCGTCAGTTCTTACGGCTTGCTTAACCCATCATTCTGCTCTTTCCCGTTGAGGGCGAGGGCGCTATTCTGCAATGATGCTGCGATTGATACCAAAGCATCATTGCAGTGATTCTTCTTCCAGCGACAAGTACACACCATACACATTCCGTCGGTGGGCTTCTTTAAAGGCAGGCAGGTGCTCAAACTCTGACCAGTCGGTGGCGTTGTAGGCCGTGTCAAAATCCTGCATCTCATCCACGGCTTTCTGCATGGCTTCCCGTATCGTTTTTAAATAGTTCAAGGTCATCTTAATTGCCTTGGCGGGATCTTTGGCAGCGGGCCCGTGTCCGGGAATCAGCGCCTTGATCCCACTTTGGTCAAACTTTTCCAGAATCTCCAACCAGTTTTTGGTGTTTGCGCTGCCTGTAAAGGGGATGCGCCCTTCGAAAATAATATCCCCTGAAATCAACACACCATCGTTCTTGACAAAAACGCTAAGATCTCCATCGGAATGTGCGGGCCCCAAATAATCAATATCGAGCTCGACATCCCCAATGGTCATGCTTACAGAATGGTCCAACACCACATCCGGTGGCACCAGGCGAGTCTGCTCGTTCACCCAGGGCGCTAAGGATTCACGCCGTTCAGCCAGTCGTTGCTGTGCTATCGGAGCATCGAGATACTTGTCATAACCTGCCGGTGCAATAATTTCCGCTCCCTGGTCCTTGAATACTTGCAGACCGTAGATATGATCTGCGTGATAGTGGGTAGTAATTACCTTGATGATGGGCTGGTCTGAAATCTCGCGTATTTTCTGTTCCAGCAGTACGGCCAGGGAGGGGCTGCCCAATGCATCCACCAAAACAATGCCCTGGTTGGTAATAATTACTGCCGCATTGGAAATAAAACCCTGATTTTCCGTCGCAATACCCGCAGCGCCCTGGGCGTAGTAGACATGCTCGCTAACGCGTTGCAGTTTCATCTCGACGGTAGCCGGTGGATATTCCGGCGTAGCGCAAAAACCTGCGAGCGGTAGGTTCAGAAGAAAAAGCGTAAGAAAAAAGAAGGGTGAACGTCGTGTCTTCGCATTGATCATACGATGGGCCTCGCATGAAGAGTGAGGCGTGAGAGTACTGTTGATCCTATCGGTCAGGCAAGCATCGTTAATCTCGTCAGTCCTCTGGTTGATACCTATAGCAGACCGCCTGACAAAGCCTTGACCCAGGGTGTAAGCCGGTTTGCTGTTTGCTAATTTGCGCTCTTTTTAGCATCGGTAAAATAGACGACGTACCAGGCTAAAAATCAGTCAAACCCCCAAAACATATCAGGTCATTGACGAGCGATGCCGGGGTACTGACGATGGTTCTTGCAAAGCCAGCTGTGTATTCCTATGCTTTGTGGCTAGCGGGCAGGGAGAATGAGTATGGGGCGGGGGGAAAACCCACGGGGCAAATCAAACATTGATACAACTGAGCTTCAGCAGCCCCGGGCGATGGTTGGCGGCTCGTCCTTCGAAGCGGTTTTGCCCGATCTGCGGGCGGTTTTGTTTCGCGGGGTCGTTTGGGCCTTTGTCGGGGCGTTGTATGCGGCGTTATTTTTGCCTGTTTTCGTAGTGACTAGCCATTGGCTGCCTGACTGGGCTGCGGTGGTGATAGCCACGGTGGCCGCCAGTGCGGTGGGCGCCCTGGTCTATTCCAGCTCGCGACTTGCGGTATTGGTTGCGATGGCAGCTAACTTTGTCGTGTTCCCAATATTGGTGACTCAGGGCATTTCCGCATCGCCCTGGTTGCCGGTACAGGGCGGTGTTGGGGCAGGCGCACTGGTCGGCTTGCTCTATGGCATGGGAGCTAAGGAGTCCAATGTCTACCGAGCCGATGCCAAACTCCTGGCAGGTGTGGTTGCTGGACTGCTGGTCTCGGTGATCGCGGTTATTTGGCAATATTTTCTCGGTGTTTCGAGCGTAATTTGGCTCGTCACCGTACTGGCCCCGATCTGCGGTCTGATTTATGTGCAACTCTGCCCAACTTTCGTTGTGCGCTTTAGCGATCTTCTGCCTCGCTATCTGGATGCGGCCGTCGCCGGCGCCATAGTGGGTGGGTTTATTGGCTTCGGTCTTTGGGTCATGGGCGGAGTTGTGCTGGGCACCACACCCGAAGTCTGGACGGCCCCTATCCAGCGCATCGCGCAACTGCTGCCCCAAGCCCTGCCATTAGCGGCAATCGCCTCATTCATCCTGGGCCTGATGCGCTCCCTGCTGAAGGTCCAATGGAAGGATATGTACGACGAGCAATAGCCGGCAGTGCTGAGAAAGCCAAAGCCAATGGGAGCCCGGGTACTTTTTGAATGCCCCAGCGCACTCGTCTTTTATCCGATGTTTGCGCATAACGACTCAGATTGTCCCTGGGACGCGCCAGCTCTTCGTTCAGAAATGGTCATTTAGAAATCTAAACTCACTGTCTTGCCTTGATTTGACGCATGCCAAAGCTCTCAATCAAAGCAGTGACGTCTGCGGTTCAAAAACGAGCGATCAAC
>JANTGD010000265.1 GCA_024763135.1 Thiotrichales bacterium
TGCTGCAGGTTTTACCTTCAGCGATGTCGGTATGCGTGAGCTGGTTGGGCTGGCCGCAATGCAGGCAGAGCGTGGTGAGCTTGTCACTCACCGAGCACCTCATTCAACAGGGGATCCAATTTTCCTGCGCGGTCGAGTGCGGCCATATCATCGAACCCACCCACATGATGTGCTCCGATAAAGATTTGGGGAACTGTCAAGCGCCCACCACTCTTTTCAATCATTTCATCACGCGCACCTGCGACACGATCAATGCGGATCTCATTGAACGCAACACCTTTTTTATCCAACAGTTTTTTAGCCCAATGACAGTAAGGGCAAAACCCTGAAGTATAAACCAAGATAGACGCTGTATTCATTTTTTGGCGGTCGGCAGGTTTTCCCCTTCCCAGGCGATAATACCGCCCTTGAGGTTATAAACGTGTTCAAACCCATGATTTTTCAGCGAGCGACAGGCTGCAAGCGAGCGACTGCCGGAACGGCAATAAACCAGTACGGAATCGTGCTTGCCGGGGTCCAATTCGCTGATGCGCGTGCGAATGGCGCTCATAGGGACATGCTTAGCTCCCTTGATGACGCCCGATGACAATTCATTATGTTCACGCACATCCAAAACCAAGGGGGCTTCGTGATTGATCAATTGCACTGCTTCCTGTGGTGTCAGATCTTTGAAATTGCGGGTCAGCCGCTGAACCTCAGTCCAGACAATCATCACCAGGATCGCAAAAAAAGCGCCAACCAACAGTGGATGGCGCTGAACAAATTCCATTATTTCAGCCATAGAGGGAAACGGTCGGGTTCCGGTTATGCTATTAGTTACGAATTGCAGAAAACCAGCTTGTAGTCCGGCGATCGCCTGAGCTACACGGTGTATTTAAGAACAGAAGACTTCCTGCATCATATCAATCAGGCGCAGTGTGCGGGCGTCGCCGACACGATAGTAGACCCGATTGGCATCTTTTCTGGACGCGAGAATACCCTTGTCACGCAATATAGCCAAGTGTTGTGAGATATTGCTTTGAGACGTACCCACACAGTCTACGATCTCCTGGACGCTGACCTCCCGGTCCCCCAAGGTGCAAAGTATCTGCAACCGCAGTGGATGGGACATGGCCTTCAGAGAGCGTGCAGCTCTTTCGATGTCCTCCTCCCGCTGCATCAATTCATTTGGGGAATAGCCACCGCATACCATTGTTTTTTCGCTCAAAATGCTATCCTCTGAACGGTCTGCGTAGTCAATTATTAAAATACGCTGCACTCATGCTATGAGGCATCATTCGACCACGACACTTGAATGTGTATGGAATTGTACCGTTGCTTTGGTAATTAATAAAATACTTAACTTATAATACTGTCTGATGGTCAACAAAACTATCGCATTGAATTTATTGTGTATACCTTACTTTTACTGGGTGAAAAACAAGGGTTTTCCCCGAATCACAGTGGTTCTCATGCTGCTCATCCCGCTAACCTGCTGGAGTACGGACAAGCAATCCATTCCCTCTGTCAACGAAGAACTGCGTTCCCTCTCGAGTAAAATTCAAGAACTCAACAAGCGAAAACTGGAACAGGAAGGTCAAATTGGGCAACTCCAACTCAAACTCAGAGATCTGGACAAAAAAGTTGCTATGAACCAACACAAACTCGATCAACTCAACCACCAGATCATCACCTCCCGCAAAAAACTTGCTAAACTACGCAAACGCGCCAGCGCTCAGTCCGAGCAGCGCACAGCACTGCGGCAGCGCCTACGCGAGCAACTGCGGGCGGCCTATAAATTACAGTTTCGTCACCAGGAGGCGTCGTGGCTACAACCCAGCCAATCCAGCGAATACTTACGCAATATGGCCTATTTGCGTTACATTAATGCAGCACGCATCACCCAATTACAGCAATCAACAGACAAACTTACCGACCTCAACCAAGCCGAACAGGCGGTGAAGGGCGAGCTCAGGCACCTCGAGAGCTTGCGTAAGCAATCAAAAAAGACTCATAGAACACTCCAACAAACCAAAAAGCAGCGTTCCAAAGCGATTGCTGAGCTCAACAAATCTCTAAGAAATTCACAAAAACAGCTCGAAAACTTGGATGCCAATCGTCGCCAGCTTACTGAACTCCTGGAACGTTTGCGCTTTGCGGCGCAGAATCCTGAGCTGCTCGCTGAAGGCGATACCGATTTCGCGCGTCTCAAGGGGCACCTGCGCTGGCCGGTTTCAGGGCAAGTCACCAAGACTGGGCAGGCGCCCGGTGTAACCATCTATGCGCCGGAAGGGCGCAAAGTCAGGGCAATCTCTCGCGGTCGCGTGGTATTTGCCGATTGGATGCGGGGCTTTGGACTACTCATGATTATCGACCATGGCAACGGTTATATGAGTCTCTATGGCCACAATCAAAGCCTGTTCAAACAGCTGGGGGACTGGGTAGAAGCCGGGACCGCCATTAGCACAACCGGAGAAAGCGGCGGACAGGCCCAGACAGGCCTCTACTTTGAAATCCGCAAGGATGCCAAACCCATCGACCCTAGAAATTGGTGCAGTTGACCCCATTTAGCAAAACTTGAATGCTGCGACCCGTCGAAAACCGTCGACCACAATGACATGACTCCCTCAATAGGCAACTTCATCGTTTTATTCCTGAATAGATTGCAACATGCAGCTGCACAAAAATTCCGGACCAAACCACGCTTTGGACAAGAGGACTGATGAGAACGCTCATTTGACGTTATAATGTTGGAAAATTTTGTTAGGAGAATTGAATGAAGCCTCGCTCTCGAATTGGCTTTGGCATCTTACTCGGGATTACCCTCGGACTACCACTGGGGACCGTCTACACCGTGGTGGCGGATAAACCAGCCAAGGTGCAACCACTCTCATTGGAAGAACTTCGCACATTTTCTGATGTTTATGCTCGCATCAAGAACGATTATGTGGAAGATGTCGAAGACAACAAGCTAATCGAAAACGCAATTCGGGGCATGCTCTCTGGTCTCGACCCCCATTCCGCCTACCTGGATAAAGAAGAATTTCGTGATCTGCAGATTGGGACCACAGGAGAATTTGGCGGGCTCGGTATCGAAGTCGGCATGGAAGATGGCTTCGTCAAAGTCATCTCTCCGATTGATGATACTCCTGCACAGCGAGCGGGCGTTAAAGCCGGCGACCTGATCATTCGCTTGGACGATACGCCTGTCAAAGGCATGTCTCTCAATGAAGCTGTGAACATTATGCGAGGCAAGAAAGGGACTCCCATCGTCCTGACTATTGTCCGCGAAGGCGAAGAAAAACCGCTTAAAATCAAGATCGTAAGGGATATCATCCAAGTCAAGAGCGTGAAATCTCGGATACTCGAAGAAGGATTTGGTTATTTCCGCATTTCTAATTTTCAGTCCAAAACAACGCAATCATTACTCGAAGCGGTGAAAAAGCTCACCAAAGAGAGCGGTGGTTCTATGCGTGGCGCCATCTTGGATTTACGTAATAATCCGGGTGGCGTATTGACCGGCGCCGTGGGTGTTTCCGATGCGTTTTTGGAGAAAGGGCTGATCGTCTATACCGAGGGCCGCATCAAAGACTCACAACTACGCTACGATGCAACCCCGGGGGATGTACTCAATGGTGCACCGATGATCGTCCTGGTGAACTCTGGGTCCGCCTCTGCGTCGGAAATCGTATCCGGCGCTCTGCAAGACCATAAACGTGCCATTATTGTGGGTACCAGCAAGACCTTTGGTAAAGGGTCCGTCCAAACCATTTTGCCACTTAAAGAAGGAAATGCGCTCAAGCTGACCACCGCACGCTATTACACGCCTTCGGGTCGCTCCATCCAGGCCGAGGGAATTGAGCCTGATATCAAACTTGAATCCGTGGAAGTCAGAGAAAAAGAGCGCAACGGGTTCGAACCGGTCAAAGAAGCCAACCTGACAGGCCATTTGACAAACGGGGACGAAAAGCAAGATAAACAGGCACCGAAAAAACCTGGCGCCGAAGACTCTGAAGAAATCGAAGCCTCCCTGGCAAAGAAAGACTACGAACTCTACGAAGCGCTGAACCTGCTCAAAGGTATGGCGCTGCTGGCAGAGAAGGAAAGCTCCGATTGATATGTTACGGCAGGCGATTTCTGTCCTGCTGATTACAGTGAGTCTGTGCATGACCCCGGCCCACGCCGGGGTCATTGCCATCGTCATCGACGATCTTGGCTACAACTATCGCAAAGACCTAGAAGTTGCGCAGATTCATCCCCAATTGACCCTGGCGGTTCTTCCCACCGGACCGTATGCGCGGCGTGAAGTCACTCAATTCAGTCAGCAGGGTCGAGAAATCATGCTTCACCTGCCGATGCAATCGGTTGCGCACGGCAACGCATTAGAACCGATTGTCCTCAACCTCGACATGTCGGAGCTCGGATTTAAAACCTGGATCGAAGCCTTTCTCCGAGCCTACCCGGAAGCGGTCGGCGTTAACAATCATATGGGGAGCCTGTTGACACAACATCCCGGCCACATGGCTTGGTTAATGCAGGTGCTCAAACACCATGGCCACTTATATTTCATCGACAGTCGGACCGATAAACGTACCGTTGCAGCCGAGCTGGCGCATGAATATGCTCTCCCCCATACGCAACGGGATGTGTTTCTCGATGCAGGCAGCGGTACAATAGAGGATGTCTGGGAACAGCTACGGCGCTTGGATCACCTAGCAACGCGCCAGGGGTTTGCCTTAGCGATCGGGCACCCCCACCCTCTCACGCTCCAAGCGCTGCGCCAAGGTATCCCCTGGCTGGTGGCTCGTGGCCATCAAATCGTTCCCGCCAGTCAATACATCAGGAACAAAGAGGAAACCCAATGTCCCGAGTGCTTGTCCCCCTCGCTCAAGGTTGTGAAGAGCTCGAAGCCGTCACGGTAATCGACTTACTACGCCGAGCCGGCATCGAAGTCATTACGGCTGGTCTAGACGAGCAACCCGTCACCGCATCACGCGGGGTCAGGTTACTGCCGGATACGAGCGTCGATCAAATCCTAAATGATGAGTTTGATATGATCGTGCTTCCTGGCGGATTGCCAGGTGCCGACCACCTGGCCAGTGATGAAAGAATCATCCGGCTCCTCAAACGTCATGCAGAGCATGGCCACTACACGACCGCAATTTGTGCGGCACCAAAAGTACTCGCCCGTGCAGGACTGTTGTCGAATAAAAAGGCTACTAGCTACCCGGGCGTGCTCGATGCGCTCAACTTAGAAGATGTCGAAATCACGCATGCCGCCGTCGAAGTAGACAACCGCGTCATCACATCCAAGGGCCCTGGGACCGCCATGGATTTTGCCCTCACTCTGATTGAAACACTTGAAGGTAAAGCGACGCGCGAGCGCGTTGAACAACAGCTTTGTCGGCCTAGTACCTCGTCAACATGATATTGACGGCTACAGAGCATCCCAAATTCGTCAATGCAAGGCGCGTCCCGCAGGAAAGGGTGGCTCCCTTTTCAAGG
>JANTGD010000266.1 GCA_024763135.1 Thiotrichales bacterium
CGCGAAGGCAGTCAATACCTGATGACACGGCTGGTACCCAAAGGGGGTAACGGCCAGCTCATCGGCTCGGAATATCGCTTCTTCGCCGGCTCGATCGGCCTGACAAGCGAGCAATTTCCCATGCGCATCCTCGTGTCGGAACAGGCCGAACAACAAGCGCAGAACGTGATTCATGCACAGGGCCTGGATCAGGGCTATGTGATCTGCTGCCCATTTACCACCCGCCCACAAAAGCATTGGCTTACGGAATATTGGCAAACAGTCATCGAACAACTGAGCGCCTCCCTCAATAAACCGCTTGTAGTCCTTGGAGGACCCGCGGACCAAGCCGCTGCGCAGGTGCTTTGCGAGGGCTTGCCGGCCATTAATTTGGCGGGCCAAACGTCGTTACCGGTGGCTGCCGCCTTGATTCGCCAAACCGACCTGCTCATTGGCGTCGATACCGGGCTCACCCACCTCGGCACCACCTATCGACGCCCCACCGTGTGCCTGTTCGGCTCGACTTGTCCTTATCTCCACACCGACAGCCCCTACACGAAAGTCCTCTACCATCCACGAGACTGCTCACCCTGCCGACGCAATCCGAGCTGTGATGGACAGTTCACCTGCATGCGGGAAATCACGCCAACTGAAGTCTTCGAAACCGCTACCGCATTGCTCGCCTCATGAAAGTACTGCATCTCGAAAGCGGACTACATCTTTATGGCGGCGCAAAGCAGGTGCTCTATATCATGCAAGGCCTCACCCAACGTGGTATCGAAAATCAGCTGCTCTGCGCACGGGGCAGCGCAATCGGGCCAACCGCCGAATCCGCAGGTATTGAAACGCACTATTTTAAGAGCCGAAAAGGGCTCGGCTTCTCCTTATACAAGGAAATTCAGCAGACCCTGCAGAACCAACACCCCGACCTGCTCCATGTCCACAGCCGCCGCTTAGGCGCTGATTTTTGGGGCGGGCGCGCAGCACGTAAGATGGGCATACCGAGCATCGTCTCCAGACGCGTAGACAACCCGGAAGCACGTTGGATCGTCGCACTGAAATACCGCCCCTATCGCCGTGTCATCGCCATTTCCGAAGGGATTCGGCGAGTCCTGCTCGCAGCAGGCATGCCCCCCGACAAAGTCATTACGGTGCGCAGTGCAATCAACTACAAGGAAATCTCCAGCACCTGTGATCGCACAGCTTTCCAAGCACAGTTTCATCTGCGGGATGCCCGGCTGACGATTGGTGTAATTGCACAACTAATCGAGCGCAAAGGGCACCGGCATCTGATTCGAATCCTGCCCGAGCTTTTGGTCTCCCACCCGGGATTACGGGTGATTTTTTTTGGCCAGGGCCCGAAACAAAGCGCGCTGCAAGCCTCTGTGGACAACCTGGGGCTCTCCGCCTATGTAACCTTTGCAGGATTCCGCGAGGACCTGCTCGACTGGCTCGGCTGCCTCGATCTGGTTGTTCACCCGGCTGACAAAGAAGGTTTGGGTGTATCGCTCGTGCAGGCTGCCGCCGCGAGCCGGCCCATTGTCGCCACACAAGCCGGCGGCATGCCCGAAATCGTTCGGGATCATTTCAATGGGCTGCTGGTGGAGCCCGGTAACACCACCGCGCTTCTGGCTGCCGTGCACCAGCTGTTGTCCGACCCAGGGATGCGTCAGACCATGGGACATCATGGGCGCCAACTGGTGGCAGACGAGTTCTCGACCGAGGTGATGGTAGAAGGCAACCTCGCCTGCTACCGCGCCCTTCTCAACCTTCCCTCGCAACCTTCGACCGACCCATGATCAGGACGCTCTATTCCATCACCCTCTACAGCCTGCTCCCGTTCCAATTCTTCAGGCTCTGGCAACGCGGCCGTAAACTCCCCGCTTATCGACAACGCTGGTCTGAGCGTCTTGGAAGAATCCCTCGCCTTAGCAAAAAACCTCGCATTTGGTTGCATGCTGTTTCTGTTGGCGAAGTCAACGCCGCCCATCCCCTGATTCAAACACTGCTCGATGAATTTCCGGATCACGCACTGCTCATCACAACCACCACGCCGACTGGCTCAGAGCAAGTGACGCGCAGCTGGGGAACTCGGGTTGAACACTATTACTTTCCTTACGACCTCCCGCATGCGATCCGGCGCTTTCTGCGCCGGACCAGCCCCAGCCTGCTCGTCGTCATGGAAACAGAGCTATGGCCCAACTGCTTTTTTCTCTGCGCTCGACGGCACATTCCCGTATTAATTGCCAATGCGCGGATTTCCGATCACTCTTATCTGGGGTACAGAAAATACAAGCGCTTATTACGCCCGGCCATCGACAACATCGACTTGGTCGCTACGCAAAGTAAAACGGATCGCGACCGCTTTATCTGCCTTGGTGTACCCCGTCATCGCGTCCTGGTTACAGGCAATATTAAATTTGATCTACCGCCGTTTGCATGCAATCCGGCCACCGACCCCGCGACCGCCAGCATTGCTTCCGCGGGCAGACCAGTTTGGATTGCAGCCAGCACTCATACGGGCGAGGAACAACTGGTACTCCAGGCACAGCAGCTCCTCCTGCAAACCCACCCGGATGCTTTATTGATCCTGGTACCACGTCACCCGGAACGGTTCACAGCCGTGGCAGCACTCTGCCAGGAACAGGGGTTCAGTGTCGCGCGACGCGCACAGGGAGACCTGCCGACACCTGATACAAGCGTCTATCTGGGCGATACCATGGGAGAGCTGCTTAAACTCTACTGCGTTTCCCCGATCGCCTTCCTCGGTGGCAGTTTGGTACCGATTGGCGGGCATAATCCGATCGAACCCGCCTCCATTGGCAGTGTCGTGATATCGGGTCCACACCATCACAACTTTCGGGACGTCTATCAGCTCATGATTGAAGCGCAAGCCTGTCGCATTGTGGCGGATGTCAACAGCCTTGCAGAAACGCTCAGAGAGTTATTCAGTGGGGCAGAGAAACGCGCAGAAATGAGTCACCGCGCGAAACGGTTGGTGGAAAACAGTCGTGGTGCCGTAGCAGAAATCAGCCAGCAGATTCATTCACACTTACCACCACCTAACGCAAAAGAAACTGACCGCGAATAACGATTAAGACGATCGGAGGTGCCCCTCTTTCAGCGGGTCTCTGAGCATTCAGCTACTAACCGGCGCAACACCATGGATGGGTTCCAAAGCCCTCTGTGGGGAGCACCTCAGATGCTACCGCTCAGTGTTGCACCTTTTGGCACGGAACCGGTTATTGCCCACAAATCGCGCCTTAACAGGCTGTTAAAGCGAAACATCTGGGGCGCGCTGTATCCATCAATACAACGTTGGCAGAATATTCTAAACTCGGCACCATCATATGTCGTGTTCAGCCGTGCTGAGTGCGTTTGCGGCAAGGCGTCGAAACGCCGCTGTAGCCGTTCTACTGCATAATCAATCGGTTAAGCGCCTCAGGCATCTCCCCTCTCGGCGTTGCCTGCTTTGCAAGGGAGCGCCCCATTGCCTGCGACATGCGCCTGGATAGGGGAGATGCCTGAGGCGCTGAATACCGCATATTAGGGTGCCGGGTTAATCACTTGCGCAATTTTTGCCCAGGTATCACGCAAGGCCACTACCTGATTAAATACCAGGGAATCGGTGGCCGCGCTGTCACGACAAAAATATCCTTCGCGCTCAAACTGGAAACGCGCCAACGACTCGGCCTCACCCAATGCGGGTTCAACTCTGGCTTCGGTATAGCGTATTAATGAGCGCGGATTGAGATGGGTTTTCCAGTCTTCGACAGACTTGTCGGAATCCGGCGCCGGATGCGACAGCAGGCGATCATAAACACGGATTTCCGCAGGCAATCCATGCTCGGCCGATACCCAGTGAATCACGCCTTTGACTTTACGCCCCTGCGGGTTCTTTCCCAACGTTTGGGGATCATAGCTGCCAATCAATTCCACCACTTCACCCGCTGCGTTTTTAATGACCTCATCACAACGTACCACATAGCCGTAACGCAAGCGGACTTCTCCACCCGTAACCAGGCGCTTGAATTTTTTGTTGGGGGCAACTTCCGTAAAGTCATGCCGATCAATATAAATTTCCCGGCTAAAGGGCAGTGCACGTGTGCCCATCTCTTCGCGTTTCGGGTGATTCACCACCGTCAATGACTCCACCTTGTCCTCAGGATAATTGCTGAGTGTGAGTTTCAGCGGTCTCAAAACAGCCATGCGACGAGGTGCGCTGACTTCAAGCTCTTCCCGAATGCAGCTTTCCAGCAATTCCATCTCGACACTGTTGTCTGACTTGGTAATCCCAATCCGTCGACAAAACTCTCGGATTGAAGCAGGTGTATAACCACGTCGACGCAAGCCCGCGATAGTCGGCATACGTGGATCATCCCAACCTTCAACCAAGCCCTCATCCACCAGCTGTGTCAGTTTACGCTTACTCATCACGGTGTATTGCAGATTCAGACGAGAAAACTCGATTTGACGGGGGTGGCAGGCAATGGTGATGTGCTCGAGCACCCAATCATAGAGCGGACGATGGTCCTCGAATTCAAGTGTACACAGGGAATGTGTGATGCCTTCGAGCGCATCGGAAATAGGATGAGTGAAATCGTACATGGGATACAGACACCAAGCATCACCGGTTTGATGGTGAATCAATCCACGGCGTATCCGATACAAGACCGGGTCACGCATATTCATATTCGGTGACGCCATGTCGATCTTTGCGCGCAGCACGCGGCTGCCATCCTCGAATTCGCCCGCGCGCATACGTTGAAACAGATCAAGATTCTCGGCGACACTACGATCCCGATACGGACTGTTCTTACCCGGTTCCTTCAGGGTGCCACGGTAAGCACGTGTTTGCTCTGCGCTTAACTCACACACGTAAGCCAACCCTTTTTCTATCAACTCGATCGCATAGGTGTAGAGTTGTTCGAAATAGTCCGACGCAAACCGCAGCTCATCCCATTGATACCCCAACCATTGCACATCATGCTCGATTGCAGCGACGAACTCCTCTTCCTCTTTTGCAGGGTTGGTATCGTCGAAGCGCAAATTACAACGCCCATGATAATCCTGCGCGATACCAAAATTCAGAACGATCGATTTGGCATGACCGATATGCAGATACCCATTAGGTTCCGGTGGAAAACGCGTCACCACCTGCTGAATACGGCCCGCGGCCAGATCCTCATCAATAATAGACCGAATAAAGTTCGTCGGTTTACTCTCTTCCATTCATCGTTCCTTAAGACGCTTTACGAAAAACGCCGGAAATTGGGCGATTGGCAGATTGGCACCACACCCTCCCCCAGGCACGGTTGATTGTATCAGCTCATTGCGCCGCTGAGGTGATCGTTAGAACCGTGATTGGTCGCAAGCCGCACAACACTGAGCCGTAACAGCTGAACCTAAAAACCTCAGTTGGATCACAAAAGTCCACGCAAGCTCTTGGTGCACCTGGCAAATCAGAAAAACCTCTCATCACCAATAAGGTGACC
>JANTGD010000267.1 GCA_024763135.1 Thiotrichales bacterium
GCAGGAAGCAAAGCCGCAGGAAGCAAAGCCGCAGGCAGCGAAGCCTCAGGAAGCAAAGCCTCAGGAAGCAAAGCCTCAGGAGGCAAAGCCTCAGGAGGCAAAGCCTCAGGAAGCGAAGCCGCAGGAAGCGAAGCCTCAGGAAGCAAAGCCTCAGGAGGCAAAGCCTCAGGCAGCGAAGCCGCAGGAAGCGAAGCCGCAGGCAGCGAAGCCGCAGGCAGCAAAGCCTCAGGAAGCAAAGCCGCAGGCAGCAAAGCCTCAGGCAGCAAAGCCGCAGGAAAAACGGAAATCGCCTGCCGCCCAATCAGAAGACACTGCCACACCCACCCCGTCGGTGGCTGACAGCACTGCGGAATCCCCGGAAAAACCGGCGCCAAAAGCGAAAAGGGCGCGTTCGTCCAGAAGTAAAAGTACGCGCTCAAAATCCACCAACCGCCGATCACCGGCGAACCAGGCAGACACCAAAACTCAGCCCGATCTCAAGACAGAGAGCAGCACGACTGAGCCGAAATCTTCTGAGGATACGCCACCCCAAACAGGCAAGTAACGGAAAGGGGGCCGTCCGCGTGAACAGACGCAATGGCCCCTAACCCTCCTTCTACCTGCCAAAATAGGGGCCTTTACCGCTGCTCCTATCCCAGCCAAGCCCGAGCATTACGGAACATACGCATCCACGGACCGGCTTCCGGCCATTCTTTGGGATGCCACGTATTCTGGACGGTTCTGAACAAACGCTCAGGGTGCGGCATCATAATCGTAAAACGACCATCTTCGGTGGTCAGGCCGGTAATCCCACGAGGGGACCCATTCGGATTTTCCGGATAATGCTCGGTGGCATGGCCGTGATTGTCCACATAACGCAAGGACACGAGCCCAGCTTGCAGCACCGCCTCGTCGGTCACCTCAGAGAACACCGCGCGTCCCTCTCCATGGGCCACAACGATGGGGATTTTCGAACCCTGCATTTCGTGAAGAAAAATCGACGGCGACGGTAACACTTCAACCATGGTCAGTCGTGCCTCGAATTGTGCGGACAGATTGCGTCTGAAATATGGCCAATGGGCCGCGCCCGGAATGATTTCCTTGAGTTGAGAAAACATCTGACAACCGTTACACACTCCCAACCCAAAGACATCCTGACGTTGAAAGAAAGCGGCAAATGCTTCCCTCGCGCTCGCATTGTAGAGGATCGATTTGGCCCAGCCACCGCCTGCCCCGAGCACATCACCATAGGAAAAACCGCCACAGGCCACCAACCCCTGAAACTCCGCCAGCCCCTGGGTTCCCGAGATAAGATCCGTCATATGCACATCCACGGCGGTAAACCCTGCCTGAGAGAATGCCGCCGCCATTTCGACCTGACCATTAACGCCCTGCTCGCGCAAAATGGCGACTTTGGGGCGAATTCCGGTGGTGATATAAGGGGCCGAGATGTCTTCGTGCAAATCGAAGCCAATATGCGGTCGCAGACCAGGATCATCGTTCTCAAGCCGCGCAAACTCCTGCTCGGCGCAATCGGGATTGTCGCGCAGACGCTGCATGGCAAAACTGGTTTCAGACCAGGCGCGCTGCAAACCACTCCGTGACTGGGAAAACAGCACCTGACGCCCTGAGAACACACAAATATTATCTTCGTTTGTTGGCCGCCCTACAAAATGCACGAAATCTGCCAAGCCTTGCTGTGCAAAGGCATCGCGCACATCGTAGAGATCTGCGTGCCGCACCTGAATAACCGCACCCAGCTCTTCATTGAACAGGGCGCTGATTAAATCGTCCCCCAACGCATCGAGCCGGATTTCCAACCCGCAATGCGCGGCAAATGCCATCTCCGCGAGTGTTACAAACAAACCACCGTCGGAGCGATCGTGATACGCCAGCAATTTGTCCGCTTCGTTGAGCGCTTGAATCACCCGGAAAAAGCGCTTGAGGATTTCAGGATCTTCAAGATCAGGCGTTGTATTACCTACCCGTTTGAATACTTGTGCCAGGCAGGAACCGCCCATACGCTGCTCCCCTTTGGCAAGGTCAATAAGCAGCAAATCGGTAGCAAGCCCTTGTTCCACCATCAATTGCGGTGTGAGCGTCTTGCGCGCATCGATGACCGGCGCGAATGCCGAGACAATCAATGACAACGGCGCGGTCACTTCGCGTCGTTCGTCTCCCTGCTCCCAAACCGTCTTCATCGAGAGAGAGTCTTTACCCACGGGAATGGTAATACCCAGGGCTGGGCAAAGTTCCTTCGCCACAGCTTTGACCGTGTCGAAAAGGGCCGCGTCTTCTCCGGGATGACCGCTGGCCGCCATCCAATTGGCGGACAATTTAATTGCCCCGAGCGTTTCGATTCGTGCCGCGGCGATATTGGTAATGGCTTCCCCAATGGCTATACGCCCCGAGGCGGCTGGGTTGATCAGTGCAATCGGGCTACGCTCGCCCATGGCCATGGCCTCACCCGTGAAACCGGAATAATCACTCAGGGAAACGCCTACATCGGCCACCGGCACTTGCCAGGGCCCTACCATCTGATCGCGAGCCACCAACCCGGTGACACTGCGATCCCCAATCGTGATCAAGAATGCTTTCGATGCGATGGTTGGCAAGCGTAACAAGCGTTCTACGGCATCATCGATACGGATCGCACGGGTCACGAACATGGGGGTCACACACGCGCGATGTTGGACATCACGCAGCATTTTAGGCGGCTTGCCGAGCATTACCTCCAGTGGCAGATCCACCGGTGCATTCCCAAAATAAGGATCTTGGACCTTCAAGGTCTGTTCTGCGGTTGCCTTGCCAATCACCGCAAATGGGCAGCGTTCACGCGCGCAGAGGGTTTCAAACTCAGCCAATCGATCGACCGCAATTGCGAGCACGTAACGCTCTTGCGCTTCATTACTCCAAATCTCCATGGGCGACATTCCCGGCTCGGCGCTTGGCACTCTGCGTAAATCAAATTCGCCTCCGCGTCCGGCATCGGCGATGATCTCGGGAACCGCATTGGACAGTCCGCCCGCGCCCACGTCATGTATCGACAGAATGGGACTGTCGCCGCCCAGTGTGGTGCATTGATTGATGACTTCCTGACAACGGCGCTGAATCTCGGGATTGCCGCGCTGCACCGATGCAAAATCCAGATCCTCAGCACTGGTCCCACTGGCCATGGAGGAAGCCGCCCCCCCTCCCAGACCAATGAGCATGGCGGGACCGCCAAGCACGATAATCGGCGTCCCTTCCGGCAGAGCTTGTTTTTCAACGTGCTGTGCCCGGATGCTGCCAACACCCCCAGCCAGCATAATGGGCTTGTGATAACCCCGCAGTTCCGACCCATCCGGTGTAGGAAGTTGTTCCTCAAAACTGCGGAAATAACCACAGATGTTTGGCCGCCCAAATTCGTTGTTAAATGCCGCTGCCCCAATGGGGCCTTCCAGCATCACATCGAGTGAGGAGACAATACGCTCGGGTTTGCCGTGATCCTCTTCCCAAGGCTGGATATACCCGGGAATGCGCAAATTGGAAACCGAAAACCCGCACAATCCCACCTTGGGGCGCGAACCCATCCCAGTTGCGCCTTCGTCGCGAATCTCGCCACCAGAGCCGGTTGCCGCACCGGGGAAAGGCGAGATCGCGGTGGGGTGATTGTGGGTTTCGACCTTCATGAGAATATGTAACGGTTCGGGCGTTGCCACGTAGTGTTGCGTGTGCGGATCGGGCGTGAAACGTTCGCAGTCCCAACCTTGCATGACCGAAGCATTGTCTTTGTAGGCGGAGAGCACTCCGGCTGGATGTTGCTGGTAGGTATACCGGATCATACCGAACAGCGTCTCTTGCTGCGGTTGCCCGTCGATGATCCAGTCGGCATTGAAAATTTTGTGGCGGCAGTGCTCGGAGTTAGCCTGCGCAAACATCATCAGCTCCACATCGGTGGGATTGCGCCCCATCTGCTGATAAGCCTGGGCCAAATACTCGATTTCATCCTCCGACAACGCCAGACCAAATGCCTCATTGGCACGCTGTAACGCGGCCAGGGCGTGCTCGCCAATCTCCACCTCGCGCAGCGGTTTGGGTTCGGTATGCTGAAACAGCACTTCCGCATCCTCCAGTTGCGTGAAGACGGTCTCGGTCATCCGGTCATGCAACAGTGCTGCAATCTCACGACGCTCTTTGAGCCCCAGCGGCGCGACTGTACGCAGGCCGAAAACCACACCGCGCTCAATGCGTTCGATCTTATCCAAACCACAATTGTGGGCAATATCGGTCGCCTTGCTACACCATGGTGAAATCGTGCCAGGGCGCGGGGTTACGATGAACTGCTCCCCCTCGGGCAGTGCAACAGGCGCTTGACCAGAGGCCGTCAGCAACGCCTTAAGGCGTGCCTCCTCAGCGGCATCCAAATCTAGAGTCAAGTTGACAAAATAGATATAACACGTTGATATATCGTCAATTTTATCAGAAACTTTGGCGCACTTTTCATGCACTTGAGCCAGTTGAAAATCAGAAAAAGCGTGACCACCATTAAGAATCTTCATCAAGACGTCCGCAAGTACCGGAAAACGGCGCATATTACCGGATTCCCCCTTGCGACGCATTGAAAAAGCAATCCGCCATCCCCATAATGCAGAACAAGCTTTATTACGGTGTCTGCAAGCCCGGTGGCAAAACGCAGACTCAAACGCCTAAAACAGATTTGGGGGCGACATTGGCTTCGACGTGGGTTACAAAGCTCGCGGTGCATGCCGAGGTGACAGCGTAACCTCGTAAACTATCCAGCTGTACTGTTATAGTTGCAAACGACGATAACTACGCTTTAGCTGCTTAATCCAGCTAACGTCTGACTGATCCGTGCTTGTGCGATCAACTCAGGCGTAATTTACACAAGCTCGCGGGGCGATACGCCTTAGGTCAAACCGCTAAACTTTTACTCAGGCTCGCGAACCGGAATCCTGTCCGTCGGAGTCCGGGGAGCTAAATTAAAAGGCGAGACTAAGCATGTAGTACCAACAGTAGAGGGCTCGCGGACGCGGGTTCGATTCCCGCCGCCTCCACCAATTCAGCATCCAAAGCCGTCCCAGGACGGCTTTTTTATTTTGCGAAACAGCAACTCACCCACGGTTTTTCTCCAAGATTATCTGAGCAAGTAGAGCAAAAAGAGGCAGGCTCGAATTAATCGCACGACTCCCCTGCTCTTCTTGGGTCCCCTCTGGGTTTCGGTGTTGTACGCCGGTCTGACAGTCGCTTAAGCTTCTGACGAAAACGATCATCCCCCGGAATCCATCCTTTACATGCATCAAGAGTTCAGTACGTATTGCCGCATCCTGCAAGGATTCCAGGTAGAAGGGGTAAGCCTCTTCAACCTAAAAACCTCAGTTGGATCACAAAAGTCCACGCAAGCTCTTGGTGCACCTGGCAAATCAGAAAAACCTCTCATCACCAATAAGGTGAC
>JANTGD010000268.1 GCA_024763135.1 Thiotrichales bacterium
TTTGAAATGCTTAAACCCGCAAATAGCGTGGTTGAAAATGTGTTTCCAGTGGCCCGTAGAGATGCGGTTTACAGATCCAGATCAGCATACCGATATAAATAGGCGATTTTGCGCCGCAAGATGCCGTGTTACGAATTCATCAGAGCTGCCTTTACTGGCCGTAGTGCTGCGGCGGTTTTTAATACTTTTGGTGTGATTCGATCCGCTGACTCACCACGATCTGCCATTGCGGCCACCCCCGAATACCGTGACCTTAGACATTTGTAGCGACTCAGCTCACTTCTGGATTGCGCCAGCTACGCGTTAAAGGGGCATTAACGGCTTGTAAACGGGCATTGTTCGCTTTGATCCGACGTATTTCAGGGGCAATCTGAGTCGTTACTAAATAGATGACCGCTCGCCGAGTAGTTACAGGCATTTTATCAATCGACTGGTTGAGCAGATCTTCGTTATCGGGACTAAGCGCCTGCCGGGCATGATGCGCTGGTACGTGCACGCGAGAATGCGTAGGATGCGCAGCCTCCTGGAAGGTTTTTAGGAGTTTCCGCTTGACTCACAGTCCGCAAGTTATCCCCATTACTCACCTGGCACTTGGTTTTATACCCGCACTGCTGGTGATCTATGTGATTTTCCATTGGCAGCTGGAATGGAAGAACGCGCTCTATGCTGTTGCCCGGATGTTGTTACAGCTGTTGTTGGTCGGCTATTTTTTGGCCTATTTGTTTGGCTTGAATCACCCGCTGGTTATGCTGTTGGTGCTTGCAATCATGGTAGGTATTTCCAGTTGGATTGCACTGCGCACTGTTGAAGAAGATCGGCACCAGTTACTTGGATTTGCATACTTGAGCATTGGCCTGGGAGGCGGTTTGACGCTGGTGCTGGTCATCTTCGGTGTGCTGCGGGTTGCGCCTTGGTACGAGCCAAGATTCCTGATTCCGCTGGCCGGAATGATTTTCGCCAATGCCATGACGACGGTCAGCCTGGCAGCTGAGCGCTACTATGCAGAGCGTAAGCAAGGGCAGGACTATGCGAGGGCGCGTGCGGCTGCGTACAAGGCCTCGATGATTCCCATTACCAATTCGTTGTTTGCCGTGGGATTGGTGGCATTGCCTGGGATGATGACCGGTCAAATACTTTCAGGTGTTTCGCCTTTGATTGCGGCGCGCTACCAGATTATGGTGATGGCGATGCTGTTTGGCGCATCAGGTTTGTCCTCGGCACTGTTTCTCGTATTATTGCGCCGGCGTTTAAGTTCTGATCCTCAGTGACAAGCCGGCAAAGATTTTTTGTTAACCCGGCACCATAACAGACCGTATTCAGAGCCTCAGGCATTTCCCCCTATCAAGGCGCATGCCGCAGGCGATGGTTGCTCCCTTGGCAAGGCAGGCAACGCCGAGAGGGGAGGTGCCTGAGGCTCCTAACTGATTATTGAAGACAGGCCGTGCTGAGCGCGACATAGTATGGCGCCGGGTTAATAGCCCAGTCATTTCCCTGTTACCGCCTTGCCCGGTTGTCGCATCCGCTGCACTTGGGGTCGCTACGAGGGCGCCGATGTTTCGAGTCATACGAGAGTGACTATGCTCAATACAGGCGCTTGGAGATCGATGTCGGGGGCTGGCGTGCTCATTGACAAGGCAGTGTGTCTTGGCTTTCGACTGCTTTTTAAAGAATAGCCCGATTCCTTTTTAACAGGTTGTTGAAAAACTCTCAGCTGGCACGATCCAGCGTTAATTGTGGCTCAAACTGAATGGGGCTTTACTAGGGAGTGTCTTGGTCAAACTGTTTCTACCGTCACGATTGCGAGGGATGAATGGATGTCGATCATGAGTCAGGCATTAGAAAGGTGACTGCAGACGGGCGTATATGTCGAACAGCTGTAATGAGGTTGTGCATGGTCTTACTGAGCTTAGGCTTATTGGTTTACTTCATGACTTCGGTGCATGCCGCTCAGTTACAACGCGTTACCGAACGCACGGGTGCGAGTCTCTGGGAAACCACAACCCAGGGTGTTTATTTTTCACTGACGCAGTTGTTGCCCGAACAAGTGCGGGCTTTTTATGTCAATCGGGGTTTTACGCTCAAACAGATTGAACCCTACGCTTCCGCCTGTGTTTTTATGGCGGTGCTACGCAACGACACCGCGCCGGGGACGGTGCATTTCGTACAGAATCGCTGGACTGTGTTAGCGTCGGGCCAGCCGCTCGCATTGATGCCGGTTGAAACCTGGGTAACGCGTCTCCAGAACAGCGAAGGCATTACTCCGGCGGCACTGATCGCCTTCCGCTGGGCACAGTTTCCACAAGAGCAGCGTTACGCTCCGGGCGGTGATTGGAATCAAGGGATGCTCGCCCTCGATTTGCCGCCAGCGAGCCAATTCGATTTACAGCTGCGCTGGGAGGTCGCGGGAAAGGACTATGTTGCAACGTTACGGGGGATCACCTGTGCGAATTAGAGGGTACCAATGGATGTTTGTGGGGTGGCTTGTATTCGTTGGCATGGCGCTCCCAAGCCACGCCGATGATCAGCCTCCACTGACTCACCAATTGAAGAGTGTTTCCGAATCGCCGCCAGCACCGGCATTGCGTTTGCACGATTTGGAGGATGAGGTGGTGGCTATCGGGCAATTCAAGGGACGAGTGGTGGTGGTTAACTTTTGGGCGACCTGGTGCCCGCCTTGCCGCAGAGAAATGGGCTCCCTGCAACGTTTGTATCAGGCGACAAAAGACCAGGGGCTTGAAATCCTCGCCGTGAATATTGGCGAGGATCAAGATACAGTATTTGCGTTTTTAGGCGAGATCGAGCCCACGCCTAGTTTTCCGATGCTCTTTGATCAGGAAGCTGCATCCTTGGCTGCCTGGGGGGTGCGTGGTTTACCGACCACATTTATTGTGCGGCCGAACGGACGCATCGCTTACCGTGCGGTCGGGGGCAGGGAGTTCGATCACCCGGAAATTCAAGCGAAAATCAAGGCTCTAATGGATCAATAGCTGCCGAGTTTTGTCGTGACTTGCTGCTTGAGTTGCAGTAAAGCAGCGTTGTCGGGCGATGTGTAGAGTCCTTCCTCGATACTACCGAGTGCGGCCTTGAGCGCATTACCTTGTATTTGTTTCAGTGCCAGTTGTTCGAAGGTCTTGGCGATCGCCGCTAAGCCCGCCTTGGCTGCCTCATTGTGTGGATCGATGGCAAGGATCTGTTGATAGGTTTCGCGTGCATTGTCCCCTGGGGGGCCGTATCGGTTGCCGCGATCAATCTGCGCGGCGGCTACCTTCAGCAACGTGTCGATTTCATGCTGTGCGGGTGCTGGTGATGAGTGTGGTGTGTTGGGGCGATAGGCTGCAGGTACCTCGACCAGTTCTTTGTCCTTAGAGGCCGGGGGCTGGCTCGCAATGGGGGGAGGCTCCAGCTGGTTATCTGCGAGGTTTCCGTCTGCAATCTCGTTGACCTCAGGAGCGGTTCCAGCTGAGGTAGGTGTCTGCTGGCTGACGACGGCCACGGTTGGCTTGGCTTCTTGCGATTTGAGTGCCCAAAACAATGTCGTAGGAATCAAAACGCCCAAAGCGGCTGCCACAGATAGCCAACGCATCAGGGGAATCTCCGCTTGTGTGCTCACTTTGGAAAAGTGCTCGCGGTTAGCCCGTTCGGATGTGGCGCTCTTCTTGAGCTGTTTTTCCAGCGCATCCGCTTCGTCCATGGGTAATAGGGGCGCGTCATTGAGTGAGGTCAGCAAGACTGTGACAGACACGCCGCCGATCCACAGGACCGAGCCGTTGCGCAGCACACCTTTGACGCGTGTTTTACCATTGACGGTCACCGGATTGGCAGGATTGACATTGGTAAAATGAATTTCCCCCGATTTGAATTCGAGGAATACATGGCGACGACTGACCGTGCGGTCTTTAAGCACCACTTCACACTCATCGCTGCGGCCTATCCAGAGATGTGCCTTGTCGAAACGCGTGGGTTCAAGTAAAGGCCGATTGTCGCTGTAGGCCGCGATCTGGATAAGCGCAGGCTCTGCATAGCTATCAGCGCTGTGGTCCTGATAATAATCTAGCAACGGCTTGTGTTCGCAGAGAAAATGTTGCCAGGATGAGCCCAACAGTAACTTCCGCAGACGACAAGGTGGGGTGTCAGTGTCGTTGCTTTCGGTGATGTGCCGTAATGCTGCGGATAAGTTAGCCAGGGCAAGGGGAAAGCCGCCAGAAAAGTAATGCAGTGTGGCGGCCTCAATGTCTGTAATGGCCATAGGCTGCTCATCGTCTTGTTGACTGAGAAAGCTGAGATAGTCCTTTGATTCCTGGTCTGTAAAAGGGGCCAGTTCTAAGTTTGATTCAATGTGCTCCTTAAGTTCTGATAGCTCCTCATAGTCGAGTACATTCAGTAGGTTGTGATCTCCTTTGAGAAAAATTCTCAAAAGCGGCTGGGCATCAATGACAAAGCCCGCCAGCGTTTGGATCAATAGTAGAGTGTCATTCGGTAATTGCTCTGCATGATCGATACAGAGCATGACACGATTATTGTTTTTGGCATGGGTCTTGAGCGCGCTGTGTGTGCGTTCGAACTTGCGTCCAAAGCGACCTTTGGCTTGTGGTACACGGAGGGTCTCGAGGATTTCGTCCAGCAGCGCTTCCGGCGTCAGATGCGGATTCGAAACAGAGATATAGCGGGTTTTTTCGCTCCGAAGTTCTTTGAGCAGTTGCCCCAGAAACGTTTTGCCTGTGCCATCGGGACCGACGACGAGCATGACATTGTGCTCCGTGCCATCCACCAAGGTGGCCATTTGCTGGAGCGCTGTTTTCTGCGTGTGGCCAAGATAATTTGTATAAAGCGCGTCTGATATGTCAGTCATATTGCCCGCCGGTGTTCGTGTTTGAGAAATCGTAGAGACTCGGCTCACTCTTGTCGTTTTTCCGATGCCTTTCGCTGTGCGAGCGCTAGTAGGCTGTAAAAAGACTAGGGGTACGGTTCTGTGTTAAAAATCGGCTCACACTGCGCTTTGGCACCGATTGTTACCTGGCCTAAAGCGATCCGTGAGTGTTTCAACAGCCCGAAAAAAAAATGGATTTGACTACCCGAGTTGGAGGTGGTGCCCATTGCGCCACTGCTTGAGTCCCATCCATCATTATTTTTCGCCTTTTGTCGTTTGGTTCAGGGAGCGCGATCACATTTATTTTGTGTCGTTCGGTAGGGGCTGGCGGAATTGCGAATCAGAACCGGCTTTACAGCGTTTTGTGCGACTGTAGACCGCGCGGTTTGGGAGTTTTTCTTGTTTTGAGTCAAACAGTTTTTGAACGGTGGGGCAGGCTTTATCCTAAAAACCTCAGTTGGGCGCAAAAAAGACGCGTAAGATATTGGTGTGGATGGTGAATCGGAAAAACTCGTGGTCACCTTATTGGTGATGAGA
>JANTGD010000269.1 GCA_024763135.1 Thiotrichales bacterium
AAAAAGACGCGTAAGCAATTGGTTTGCCAGGTGCGCCAAGGGCTTGCGTGGACTTTCGTGATCCAACTGCGGAATCTAGGATTAAGGAACTCCCGTGGAGCGGACCTGGGCATTGGCCAGCTGGGGAGTCGCGCTCGTGAACGTAAGCGCGGCCAGTCCCGTACTTGCGCGCCGACCGGCTGACTACTTTTCGATACGCTGTATCCATCAATGTAAGGTAGGCAAGCTTACCAATCAGATCATCGTCCGGGACGGTACCAGGCATCAGCATCGTACCAAGTTTCAAACTCGCTCGCCGAAATGGGTTTACTGATTAAATACCCCTGCGCTGTATGGCAGCCCAATGCCATTGCCTGATGATAGATTTCTGCGGTTTCCACACCTTCAGCTACTACCTTTAAACCAAAGTTTTGTGCAAGGTTTGCGACCGCTTCTACGATGCCGCGGTCTTTTTCATCTTCGTGCATATGTTGAATGAATGCCTTATCGATCTTGAGTTCTTGGACAGGCATTTTTTTTAAGTAGGCCAGGGATGAGTAACCGGTTCCAAAATCGTCTATCGAAAGCTTGAATCCCATGTCGTGATAGAGCTGTAAACGCTCCAGTGCGGGCTCTGGGTCATCCATAAAAGCAGTTTCAGTAACTTCCAGTGAAACGGCATCTTGTGGTACGTTCCAAAATGCGCGTAAATTTTCAATCACACGTGGCAAACTCTCTTCCATCAAAGTGGCTGGAGAGAGGTTCACCGCAATGGGGACTGCACGTTGACTCCAACGGTCATATTGCTGAAAAGCATTTTTAATGGTCCAGAGAGTCAGCTCAATAATAAGATCAGAACTTTCCGCGACTTCGATCATCACATCGGGTGGTACAAAGCCAAACTCGGGGCTTTGCCAGCGAATCAAAGACTCAACTCCAACCAGTTGGCCAGTTCGAAAATCGGTTTTCGGCTGAAAAACAGCACGGACTTCACTGATACGTATCGCTTTTTCCAAAGCGCGATGCAGTGCTGGGGTCGGGGTTTTATTGCCTTCGTCGTCCTGATGAAAATAACTGATAGGGTGATTGGCATCCGCCGCATTCAGAAGTGCAATATCGGCCTGGCGCCACAGTTCTGTATCGTTGGTCGAGGTCTCCCCTTCTATTGTTGCCCCGAGGCGCGGACTGAGTCGATAGTGAATCGGGCCAATCGAAAAATCTGCGCGAAACAACCGTGCAACCTTTTCTACGGCTAGCGTCAATTGTTCAGGAATTCTCAGGCCCACAAGCACAATCAAAAATTCATTGCGGCCAAGGTAATAAATTTTATCTTTGCGGGGTAGATTTTCCGTGAGTCGCTGGATCACCTGCGCGGACAATTGTTCAACAAAATCATATCCGTAGGTTGTCGCCAATTGGCGATACTGCCGATATTCGATTGCCAGCAATCCGGTCAGGCTGCCTTTTTGCCGACAAGCTGCTCGCAGTTGCGCAATTTCTTGAAGAATTTCTCTACGCGTTTTTGGGATTGCGCCAATCGCAGCAGCCTCACAAGTCACGTCTGTATCACAAGTAGAACTCATCGGCGGACACTCCATACGCCCCAGGATTCAGGGATGAGGCAATCGACAGTGGCTTGCCTGCATCATCACGCATTTCTTTTTCTAGATCCCGTGTGAAGGGCAGCGCGACCTCTTGTTTGTCACAATCTCTGACGATGAGAACAATTGGACGCAGTCGGCGGATCTTGTTTTGCGTAACAACAATGGCGACTTCCCCATTACTCAGCAAAACCAGTTCACCGGTTTGATAGACCCCCAGGCACTGGATAAACTCTTCCACCAGTTCCGGTTGAAAGTGTTTGCCACTGCGATTGTAGAGCGCATTGATGGCTTTGGATCTGGAAACCTTGTTCCGGTACGGACGACAATGCGTGATCGCGTCATAAAAATCGATAATTGCAGCAATGCGCGCGAACGGAGGAATCGCCAAGCCCTTGCGGCCTTCCGGATAGCCTGTACCGTCCATGCGTTCATGATGGTAACGCACGATCGCAACGATATCCGGGTCTAGGTCAGGCGTCTTTTCCAGGACTTTCAGTGAATAATCCACATGTTTTTTTAACAGCTTCACCTCGACGGACGTGAGCTTGCCTTTTTTCTCGAGCAGCTTTGACGGTAGCTTGATCTTACCAATATCCAATAGCAGTACGCCCATGGCGAGCACATTCAGATCTTCTGGAGTCAGGCCGAGGTGACGTCCAAACAATACCGCCAATACGGATGCTTCCACACTGTGGGTGTAAGTGAATGAGTCTTGACTTTTCAGTTGTGCCAGGAGAAACGAAGCATCCGGATTGCGGATCATGCTCTCAACCATGGAATGGGTCACCTCTTTGACAGGCTCTAATTCCAGGGTTTGGGTTGCAGAAAAGCGCTCCAGAGACGCGTTGATCGAGTGTTCGAGTTCGGCTTGGACTTCACGCGCGGTATTGATCTCGACATCGACAGGGCTGGTTGTTTCATAGTCGATAAAGGGAGAATCTACTTCGAGCATGCGGTGTACAGCCTTCGCTGACTCCCGAGCGCTTGCGGCCGTGACCCGAGGCCCACGACGCATCGACAAGTGATCGATATCCTCTCCGTACTCGGCGGCAAATGCTTCGTTTTGCGCCGGAGATGGCTTCATCTGATGGTCACCCGGCAACACGCGATCTTTCATGACCGATACTGCGACGGTTTCGGCCACCGGACGCGCGCCCTTGATGCGCGGCGCCAGTTCGATCATATCAGTCTGCAGGCTTCTTTCGGGATCCACAAAGACATAGGTACAGCAATCCCGCAGTTGCTGAATTTCCTCATCGGATTCCACGACGAAACCCGCAATCAGGAATGGAGACTCCATCCACGGACGATCGAGTTCCGCGATGAACATTCCCTTCTTCACTAGATCGACTTCGATTTTTTTTGGCACGTCCTTGCTGCTCTTGTAATCAAACTCCTGCGTTCAGTTTAGCAACTTGAAGTGTTGGCTCAACTGGGAAACGCCTGGGTTACGATCGAATTCACAAGCAATCGGCCTGCCGGTCAGAGATTGCCCCGGCTGTTACTACTCAGAGAATGGTCACATGTGTGGTTATCCCAGGCGCGACATCAGTCCATGTCGATGCCGTGTTCCCGCGTTGCATGGAAGGTGATGGCAGGCCATTTTTCCTGAGCCATCTGTAGATTCACGCGCGTCGGCGCGATGTACACTAAATCGCCACCGTGATCGATGGCCAGGTGGGCTGCGGCTTTTTCTTTGAATTTCTCCAACTCCTGCGGATCTTGCGCAGTCACCCATCGCGCGGTATTCACATTAACCGCTTCAAACGAACAATCGACGTTGTATTCATCTTTGAGGCGTTGTGCTACCACATCGAACTGCAGAATACCCACGGCGCCCAAAATCAGATCATTGTTGGTGAGGGGGCGGAACAACTGGGTTGCGCCCTCTTCACAGAGCTGTATTAAACCTTTGAGCAATGCCTTGGTTTTCAGGGGATCCTTCAATTGCGCGCGTCGAAATAATTCCGGGGCAAAATTAGGGATGCCCGTGAACTGTAGCTGTTCCCCGAGGGTGAAGGTATCGCCAATGCGAATGGTGCCGTGATTGTGCAGACCGATGATATCGCCTGGATAGGCGCGTTCTACGTGATCACGGTTCGCCGCCATGAACGTCAGTGCGTCGCTGATCTTGACATCCTTCCCGGTGCGCACCTGGTGCAGCTTCATGCCCTTTTGAAAACTCCCTGAGCAAATCCGGGTAAATGCAATGCGATCCCGATGCTGAGGGTCCATATTGGCCTGAATCTTAAAGACAAAGCCAGTAAACCGCTCTTCCTCCGGTTGCACCAAACGCGTCGCGGTAGGGCGCGGCAAGGGCGCGGGCGCATACTCCACAAACCCATCGAGTAGTTCATTGACACCAAAATTATTCAGCGCCGAACCAAAGTAAACCGGGGTCAGCTTACCTTGCAGATATGCATCATGCGCAAACTCATGGCTCGCGCCTCGAACCAACTCGATTTCTTCTCGTAGTTCCTCGGCCATAGAACCGAGCATGTCGTCGAGTGCCGGGTTCTCCAAACCCTCGATGATGTCACTCTCCTGCCGCTTCCCGCCAGTTTCAGATTGATACAGATGGATGCGGTCCGAGTAGATATGATAGACCCCTTTGAGTCGTTTACCCATGCCGATTGGCCAGGTTATAGGCGCACATTGGATATTGAGCACCTCTTCGACCTCATCCAGCAGTTCAATGGGGTCCTTGCCTTCACGATCGAGTTTGTTGATGAAGGTCATAATCGGTGTATCCCGTAAGCGGCAAACCTCCATGAGTTTGATGGTCCGTTCCTCCACACCTTTGGCGACATCGATCACCATCAGCGCTGAATCCACCGCAGTGAGGGTGCGGTAGGTATCCTCAGAAAAATCTTCATGGCCAGGTGTATCGAGCAGGTTGACGACTCGCCCCTTGTACGGAAACTGCATGACCGAGGAAGTCACAGAAATACCGCGCTCCTTCTCCAGCGCCATCCAATCGGACGTGGCATGACGGGAAGCTTTGCGCCCTTTAACCGTGCCTGCCAGCTGAATGGCGCCACCGTAGAGTAAGAGTTTTTCGGTAATGGTTGTTTTGCCGGCATCGGGGTGCGAGATAATCGCAAAAGTTCTCCGTCGCTTCAGTTCGTCTAGAAACTCACTCATATAGGCTCAAATCGAAAAATCAAAAGGAGCGCCATTATACAGGGTTCGAGAGTAATCGCGGGGCACCCTGACAGACCACTACACCGGCCGTTGTGTGGCCTGTCCACTCAGCTCAACCCCAAACCTCGTGAAAACCCGCACGTTGCAGATTGTTTCTTCCTGGAGATTTCGGCAATCTCCATGGGTGCAAAACAAACCCAAACCGAGGATCAAAACGATGAGTGAGTTATTTTCCGAAGAATTTATGCAAGGTTTTATGCAAGCCTGGAATGATGAACCCGAGCTGTCTGGCGCATTGGCTGAAATTGGTTTCAACTCTGTCATTGGTTACGGCTTCCCCGATGACGAGCAGCCTAGAGGCGTGCTGACCATAGAAAATGGCAAAGCTGTTTCCGGCGGAGCATATAGCGGCGAGACACTCAACTGGGATCTCAGAGCCAAAGAAGAGCAATGGAAAAAATGGATGAAGAAGCCACCCGGTATGGCAGGACTGGGCATGGCATTCACCACCGGCAAAATCAAATTCAAGGTGGGTGATTATGCAGCGATGCTCAAGGATCCGCGTATGGCTGGCCCCTTCATTAAAAGCTTTTCTGTCATGGGGCGTGTTTAGCTTCAGCGGGGACCGATTGTTTTACGGCCGCTCGTTTTGATGCGGCCGTTTTTTTATG
>JANTGD010000270.1 GCA_024763135.1 Thiotrichales bacterium
ATTGCCCAAGGGGACTTGGTCGTAGGCGGACTAGGCATTGAGGGCGGTGATGGCTCGAAAGTAGTTATCAATGTCCCTAGTGTGGGCAGAATTCCCAATGGCGCAACGGTAGAGCGCACGGTGCCTAATTCATTCGGCATGGGCAACAGCCTAGTACTCAACCTGCACTCCCCCGACTTCACCACAGCCAAGCGGGTCGAACAGGCAGTCAATAAATGGCTGGGTGATGGCGCTGCAACGGCGATGGATGCAACCTCCATAGAAATTCGCGCTCCGCGCGACCGTAACCAGCGAGTGGAATTTATGTCTTATATCGAGAACATGAAAATCGAACCTGGCGAAGCTCCCGCCCGTGTCATTGTCAATTCCAGAACCGGTACGGTCGTCATTGGTTCGCATGTCACCGTGATGCCCGCGGCTGTGACCCATGGCAGCATGACCGTCACGATTTCCGAAGAACCTCAGGTCAGCCAACCCAACCCATTCTCCCAAGGGCAAACCGTTACCGGAACCGACAGCAATATCCAGGTGGAACAGGAAGCCAAACGTATGTTTATGTTCAAACGGGGCGTTACGCTTAATGAAATCGTACGCGCTATCAATCAAGTGGGCGCCGCTCCGGGAGATTTGGTTGCAATCCTGGAAGCCCTCAAACAAGCCGGCGCCTTACGTGCTGAACTCATGGTGATCTAAAAATGCAAGCGCTCGAGCATAAAATGGCCGATGTGTACACGAGTTTTACAGGACTCAATCAACTACGCGCCAGTGCCGCCAATCACGCCACGTCCGCTAAACGGGAAACCGCTGAACAATTTGAAGCTGTATTCGTTCAGATGATGCTGAAGAGCATGCGCGCAACGGTGGGACAGTCCATGCTGGATAATGATCAATCGGAACTGGCTATGGACATGTACGATAAACAGCTGGCAAATCACCTGGCGAAAACAGGGGCGCTTGGGATCGCTGACCTGGTACTGAAGCAGCTCGGAGACGAGCCAGCGTCCCCCCATCCTTCCCCGTCCTCACCGACCCTCATGCAGAACACTGAAACATTGCCCGCAGCGGTAACAATCCCCACCACTTCAGAGACGAGCGGCCACTGGCGCAATCCCAAACATTTTATTGAGTCGCTGCTTCCTGCAGCTCGTGAATCTGCCGCAGAGCTGGGCACACAGCCCGAAGCTGTACTGGCGGTCGCTGCATTGGAGACAGGTTGGGGACAACATGTCATGCGAGATGCGAGTGGACAGCCCAGCCGCAATCTGTTTGGGATAAAAGCCACCCGGGATTGGCAGCAAGGTGTCACCTGGGCACAGACTCTCGAATTTGAAAGTGGTGTGATGCGTCAAAAACGCGAGCCATTCCGCCAATATCGCTCTGCAAATGACTCAATACGGGACTTTGCTACATTTATTAAAAGTAACCCACGCTATCGACAGGCATTACAACATGCCGCTGACCCCTCAACGTTTTTGCAGGAAATGCATAAAGCCGGCTATGCCACAGATCCTAACTATACGCAAAAAGTGACTTCGGTCATGTTACGCATCCAAAAAATGACTCAAGAACTTAGCTGAGTGACCGATAGCAAGATTAAGAAGCCGTTCCTCGGCGCCCTGCTCTGCGCACACGGCCTCATCCATTTCAAGGACGATTTATTTACAGGCATTCACCATGGATTCAATGAAAATTGCGGTCTCTGGCCTTAATAGTTTTAACCGGGCCATCGCCACCACCACGCACAACATCGCCAACGCCTACACGGAGGGCTATACCCGCCAGCGCGCAGATATCCAATCGAACTATCCGCAGCACAAAGACGGCATCTTTATGGGCAGTGGCTCGCATGTAGAGAATATTCAACGTCTGGCAGATAAGTTTACAATTGAGCAGATCCGCACCCTCAATGCGGAGCAGGAGCGCCTGAATACATTTTCAGACTTGTCTTCGCGGATCGACGGTCTGCTGGCTGAAGACAACGCCAGCCTCACACCTGCCATGCAAGCGTTTTTCAACGCCATCGAACAGCTCAATACCGACCCATCCTCAGTGCAGAATCGCGACGTTGTCATGAGCGAAGCTCGCCTACTCACTGATCGCTTCAACACCCTCGATCAACAAGTCTCGATGGAATACAACGATGTCAATGGCCGCATTGGCACAGAAATCAAGGAAATCAATTCTATCGCCAAAAACCTGGCAGAACTCAATACTTCCATAATGAACTCCCAAGGTTCGGGCAGCGGTGCTCCACCGGATCTACTCGATCAGCGTGATCTACTGCTGGAGCAATTATCCAAGCATGTTTCAATCAATGCCATGGTACAAGACAATGACATGGTCAATGTCTATGCAGGCAACGGAATCGGCCTGGTCATTGGCGGCACTGCCAAACAACTGCACGGCATTACCGACGAAAATGACGCCACCAAATTGGACGTCGGCGTCGACGGTATGAACATCAATAAAAATATTCAGGGAGGACGCTTGGGCGGACTGATGGATTTTCGCCGCGAGATGCTTAATCCCACCCGACGCGAACTGGGTCGCCTTGCGACCGTCTTTGCCTCCAACTTTAACGCGCAACATGCCAAGGGCATCGACCTGAAAAGCAATCCCGGCGCGCAATTTTTTAATATCGACACGCCCGCAATACTTGCAGACCCTCACAATAGTAGCAATGCCGCACTCAACGCAAAAATAGTTGACGCCAATGCGCTGACCAGTTCCGACTATCAAATCGATTACGATGGGAGTCAATACACCATCCGTCGTTTGAGTGACGACCAAGTCACAACGACCGCCGCACTCCCTGTATCACTCGACGGCGTAGAAGTTACTCTCAATAGTGGCTCACCCGTGACCGGTGACCGTTTTTACCTTCAGCCAACACGCTACGGAGCGCGTAATCTTTCTTTGGCAATCAACAATGGAAAAGAGATCGCCGCCGCCTCACCCATCCGTAGTATCGCAAACTTGGGCAATATTGGTGAGGCCACGATTTCACCGCCTCAGGTGACAGATGCCGCAAACCCAAACCTTACTAAAACTGCAATCGTCGAATTTACCAGCAGCTCAACGTACGAAATTAAGGACCCCAGCACTTCGCCCCCCACCGTAATGAGCACCGGCTCCTATTCGCCTGGCGGCGATATCAGCGCTAATGGTTGGAGCGCGCAAATCGATGGTCTGCCAGAAGCGGGAGATCGCTTTACCATCGAATTCAATCAAAGCGCGACCGCAGACAATAGCAATGGGTTGCTACTGAGTGGCCTGCAGTTTCAAAAACACGTTGAAGGTAACTCAACCTACCAGGAATCGTACAGCAATCTGATTAATCAGGTCGGTAGCACAACCCGACAGGCGCAGATTGCCCGAGACTCTAAGACCACGCTACTCGATCAGGCCATCGCGACACGCGATGCCATCTCTGGTGTCAATCTAGACGAAGAAGCGGTCAATCTCACACAATACAAACAAGCTTATGAGGCGGCCGCTAAAGTCATTGTCGCCTCAAAAGAAATGTTCCAGACCATTCTCAACGCTATCAATCGGTAATTTGCCATGCGTGTTTCAAGCTACTCCTTTACGCGATATGCGGTCAAAGCCATAAACGACAAGCAACAAACCATTGCCAAGCTACAAACCGAAATCGGCACCGGAAAAAAACTCTTGTCTCCATCAGACTCCCCATCTGAAGTGGCCACTGCCGAGAACCTTTCGGCCTCTATCCAGCGTGTTCAGCAGTACGAAATGAATACTACGCTGGCGTCGCAGCGTCTGACGCAGGAAGAAACAGTCCTCACCCATGTCAGCGACGCACTCACGAGAATGAAAGAACTGGCTATACAAGCCAATACAGGGATACTCAGTGCAGGCGATAAAGCAGCGATCAGCGCAGAGGCATCAGCGATACGCGGCCAGCTACTAGACTATGCCAATAGTCAAACACCTAGTGGCGACTATCTGTTTGCTGGAGGCAAAGGTGACACAAAGCCATTCAATGACGAGGGCAGCATTGCCTATCGCGGCGATCAAACCGACCGCTATATTCAGATTTCCGATTCCCGCAGAGTCAAATCAACAGACAGTGGCGATAGAATCTTTTCTCGAATCCTGGACGGCAATGGGGTCTTTTCAACCGTGGCCGACGTCGGGAATAGTGGCACGGGTATGATCGAAGGCGGCACCGTCACGGCGATTGCTGCGTATCAACCCAAAGCACACAGCATCTCCTTCACAGACCCGGCACATTACGAAGTTCGAGATGACGCTGGCAATCTGGTCACTAGCGGCGCCTACAGCCCCGGCCAGGGCATCAGCTTCAATGGTCTTGAAGTATCGATAAATGGCGCGCCGGATACTGGCGATCAATTCATCGTGAAACCTGCAGCCAACACCAATGTATTCGACTTCGTAGATAACTTTGTCAGCGCCCTGAATACCGCAGTCCACTCCGATACCGATCAGGCAAGCTACTATCAAGCGATGGGACAAGCTATCGGAAACCTGGATCGCTCCATAGAGCACATACAATCAAGGCGCAGTGATCTGGGGAGCCGGCTATCCTATATTGATACGACAGTCGCCGAAAACAAATCGATCGATTATTTACTCAATAAAACGCGAGGCGAAATAGAAGACACCGATTTTGCAAAAGCCGCCAGCGACTTGCAATATCAAATGACGACACTGGATGCCGTAAGAAAAACTTATCTGCAAATGCAGTCCATGTCTTTGTTTAATTACATGTAAGGCTAATCATCAAACGATTCTAAAAAACATCACTTCATCCTTGAATCCCTATTTTTATGGGATTACTTGACACTTTTTTTATCAAACGCTGCATTAGATCTCATAGATTTTTAAACCCTTACCCTTACCCCTTTCATACTGAGGCCAAGGGTGTATTGGGAAAATCTTTTTGCAACGTACAATGCACCCATACTGCGAACTGTGAAAAAAAAGAGTAGCCGCTTAGAATGCCACTGAAATACGGCAGACTAAGGCGTAAAATATGCGTTTACAAGTGTCAATGACCAATTTTTAAGGAAGCTCAAATTCATTCTGGCACGAGCAGATTATGGTGAATAATCGTCCAGTTCAAGGCACGGATCGCTCGTAATAGCTGGCTATTGCGAAGATCCACAACGCAGAAATGCGTGATTTTGTGCCGCAAAATGCCGTGTTACAAATTGATTAGAGCTTCCTTAAACCTAAAAACCTCAGTTGGATCACAAAAGTCCACGCAAGCTCTTGGTGCACCTGGCAAATCAGAAAACCTTCTCATCACCAATAAGGTGACCACGAGTTTTTCCGATTCACCATCCACACCAATATCTTACGCGTCTTTTTTGCGCCCAACTGAGGTTTTTAGGTTA
>JANTGD010000271.1 GCA_024763135.1 Thiotrichales bacterium
AGTCCACGCAAGCTCTTGGTGCACCTGGCAAATCAGAAAAACCTCTCATCACCAATAAGGTGACCACGAGTTTTTCCGATTCACCAGGCACACCAATTGCTTACGCGTCTTTTTTGCGCCCAACTGAGGTTTTTAGGCTAATCCGGACTATGCACCGATCAGCAGATATCGTTGCTCAAATCCCGTCCCCGTGTCTCGGATGGTCAATTCGACCATACCCTCAGGGGTACAGCGGTAAATCTCTTCGATGGTGCTGACCCCCGTAGCGGGCATGGTATCAATAGTCACACCGTCCAGATCGGATTGTCCCTGGAGACAGTGATCGAACGGAAAACGCACCTCTTTGAGCACTGTGAGATCATCGCCCGGTTTACCAGCTTCATTGACGCGGCCACATTCGAGATAGCGAAAACAGCCAATATTATGGGTCGGCTGATAGGAGCGCGTAATCGTCAAGGGTGGCTCACCGCGTGGTGGAAGGCTGGTGCCGCGCGAAAACAATCGATCCAATACCACTTCTTTGCCCGCGTCCCCTTCCCGCCAAACCCCGAAATCGCGCGCAAACTGCTCTCTGAGCTCAAGGGTATTGGCCTGCTCGGCGGCAATGGCCAAGCCCACGGCAACGGCACCATGTGGATAGGCGGAACGCTTGACCAAACGTTGGTACGCCTCACGTAGTCGCTTGCCCACCAAGGGAAAGCGACTGGCGCCCCCGACAATATATAAGCTGGCGATATCCGCCTCTTCAAGCGCATGGCGCTGGGCTGCAGATTCGAGTACAGATGCGACCACCTGCAGGGTTTGCTGCACGAGGTCATCGCAAGCCGCGTAGTAATCGGCCACGGACAGCTCGACATTCTCCTGCCCCGCTACAATGGACGCCAAATCAATGAATACACGACGCGTGTTGGGATGCAGCGATTCTTTTTTCAGCCGACATTCCTCGAGTAGCGCGGTTTTTTGGGCGTGGTTAAGAGTCGTCACGTCAATCTGCGCATGCGCTAGTACCTGCTCAAACAGGATCTGGTCAAAATCATCGCCACCCAAGCGCATGACGCCCTCGGCCGCCAGCGTTTCATATTGATGCGGCCCGATCCCGATCAATGACACATCAAAGGTTCCGCCTCCCAGATCGAATACCATCAGATAGTGCTTGCGACTGCGTGAACCACGCACCCCGAAGCGATGCACGTATTCGATCCCCGCGGCGGTCGGTTCATTGACCATGCCCAAGACTTTGAATCCAGCCAACTTAAATGCTTCGGTCGTCAGGAAGCGTTGAATATTATTGGCATTGGCGGGTACCGAAATCATGACTTCGGGGTGCGACTCCAGCGACAAGTCGATATTTGAACGCTGTCGTAGATCGCGCAATAACGCCTGCAGAAATCCCCCCAATAATTCAATGATGGTAGTCTCACCCTCTATCGTCTGCACACGGTGCCCAGGCGAACACCCGGTCAAAATCCGTTTAAATGACCGCAGAACAAACCAATCTTCGCGATCTGCCACTGCCAGCGCATCAAGACCAAAACGCCACTCACCTTGGCGCACAGCCGCCATAGAAGGGTACCAGTCCAACACCTCGCCGGTCTCATTGTGAAACGACACAATCGGGTAATTTCCACGATCGACCACTGCAACGACTGTATGCGTCGTACCAAAATCAATGCCCAGTTTAGTTGCCATGATCAGCATTCCCACCTTAAAAAAGTTAAAAACAGATGCACCACGCCAGCTGCGCGCAACCGCTCGGTCATCTCAGTTGTTGCATCAATGCTGGCAGATTATGCAACCCTCACCCCTTCCTCTGGGGAGGGTATCGCAAAAGCGTTCGCTTTTTTTGCATCCCCGTGTAGCACAGGGATGTGCTGCCAGAAACAACGACAACAAGCCTTTATTTCTGTGCGTACAGATTAGGCAGCTCTCACCCTGTTGAGACTCTCTAGTGGGCCGGACGCTTGAGCGGGACACGCCTTTTTCATTCACTGCGCGGTGTCAGACGTAACCGCAGTATCATCAGCTGAATGATTTCGCGCTGCATTTCTTCCTTTAAACGCTGCTCTTCCTGCTCGCTGCCAAGTACCTGAAAAGGATCGACAACCAGATCGCGGCGTGACTGGACGGTTTGCCAAGGCCCGACCGATTTTCCCTCTAAGATGCGAAACTGCACGCGACTGATTAATGCATATTCGCGCGCCCGCACCTGGCGATCGACACTCAGCACCTGTTTGGAAAGCGGGGATTGCTTGATTTCCAAGATGCTTGCGCTGGATTCGGGCGTTCGCAACACGACTACTCCGTTGGTTCGCAATACTTGCACAAGCGAACGCCCCAACCCTGTTTCCGTATCGACTCCCTGGATGTAGACAGATTGAATACGCGCTGTCAGTGGTGCTTGCTCCAGGCCACGCAAATGAAACCCACAGCCAGCGATTAGCAGCGTGGCATAGAGCACAGCAATGGCCAGGTAGCGCGCCTTCATCAATTGGCGACGATATTGACCAAGCGCCCAGGCACGACGATGATCTTACGCACACTTTTATCACTGAGAAAGCGCTGGACGTTGTCTTCCTGTTGCGCGGCGGCCTCAATTTCCGCCTGGCTCGCATCGCTGGGGACTTCGATCCGGCCACGCAGCTTGCCGTTGACTTGCACCACCAACGTCACCGTATCGCGGACTAACGCCGTTTCATCCACGCTTGGCCAGGGCGCATCTAAAACCGAGTCTGTATGACCCAGCGCCTGCCACAACTCATGAGTAATATGCGGCACAATCGGCGACAACATGAGCACGATCGCGTCCAGCGCTTCGCGGACCACTGCCCTTCCGTGCGGATCGTTATCCGCCGCAAATTTACCCAACTCATTGAGCAGCTCCATACAAGCTGCAATCGCTGTGTTGAAGGTATAGCGGCGCCCCATATCATCGCTGACTTTTTGGATCGTCTGGTGCAGTTTGCTGCGCAGAGCTTGCTGTGGTGGGCTCAGTGCGGCTTGCTGCACAGGAGCCTGCGCTTCGTCGTTGGTTTGGAGGTGTTCGTAAACTGTGCGCCACAAGCGCTTGAGAAAACGCAACGCACCTTCCACGCCAGCATCCGACCATTCGAGCGATTGCTCCGGGGGCGCGGCGAACATGGTGAACAGCCGAGCGGTGTCAGCGCCATAGCGGTCGATCAATGCCTGGGGATCGACCCCATTGTTTTTCGACTTCGACATCTTCTCCATGCCGCCGATCTGTACCGGAAGACCATCGTCAACGAGACGTGCGGCCACAATACGGCCTTTGGCATCCCGTTCGACTTCCACGTCCGCGGGATTGATCCACTGTTTACGCCCGTCTTCCCGCACGCGATAGTAGGTTTCGGCCATAACCATACCCTGCGTGAGTAAACGCTCGAATGGCTCGTCATAACGGATCAAACCGAGATCACGCATGACCTTCGTCCAAAAACGTGAGTACAACAAGTGTAAAATGGCATGTTCGATACCACCAATATATTGATCGACCGGCATCCAATAATCAGTACGGGCATCAACCATCGCTTCGTCGTTATCGACGGCGCAGTAGCGTGCATAGTACCAACTGGAATCCACAAAGGTATCCATGGTGTCGGTCTCACGGCGCGCCTCGCCACCACAGCTCGGACAATTACAGCGCACAAAGCTTTCCAGCTTATTCAGTGGATTGCCAGAACCATCCGGTACACAGTCCTCTGGCAATACGACAGGAAGATCTTCATCGGGTACCGGCACATCACCGCAGCGCTCACAATGAATGATTGGAATCGGGCAGCCCCAATAACGCTGTCGGGAGACACCCCAGTCTCGGAGGCGCCAGCGAACTTGTTTGTCTCCCAAGCCCTTGGCGCGTAGATCCGCCGCGATGGCATCCACCGCCACTTTGCACGGCAGGCCATCGTACTTGCCGGAGTTAATGCAGACCCCCCTATCCTTGTCTGCATACCAATCCTGCCACTGCTCCTCAGTGAAGGTCTGCCCAGCTACGCTGACAACCTGTTTAATGGGTAAACCATATTGTTTTGCAAAGTAGAAATCGCGCTCATCATGGGCTGGTACGGCCATGACTGCGCCTTCTCCATATCCTGCCAATACATAATTGCCAATCCAAACTGGAATGTCCTCACCTGTCAGTGGGTGTTTGACCGACACTCCGGTTGGCATGCCTTTCTTTTCCATTGTGGCGAGATCGGCTTCGGCCACACTGCCTTGCTGTATTTCTTCGATGAATGCCTGCAGTTCAGGATTGTTCCGCGCGGCATAGCGTGCCAGGGGATGCTCCGCGGCAACCGCACAAAAGGTCACGCCCATAAGGGTATCGGCACGTGTGGTGTAGACCCACAATCGCGTTTCCTTACCATCGAGTTCATAGGGAAAGGCGAACCGCACACCATGCGACTTACCGATCCAGTTGGCTTGCATGGTTTTGACCCGCTCAGGCCAACCCTGCAGCTTTTCGAGATCCTGAAGCAGTTCTTCGGCGTACTGAGTAATGCCAAAGTAGTACATGGGAATCTCGCGTTTTTCGATGACGGCTCCGGTCCGCCAGCCGCGACCCTCAATCACCTGCTCATTGGCCAGTACTGTCTGATCCACTGGATCCCAATTTACCACCCCGGTTTTTTTATACGCGATGCCTTTTTCCAGCATGCGCAGAAACATCCATTGATTCCACTTGTAGTAGGCAGGCTGACAGGTCGCCAACTCCCGACTCCAGTCGATTGCAAAACCCAGGCGCTTGAGCTGGCCACGCATGTAGTCGATGTTTTCCCAAGTCCAGACTGCTGGCGCCACACCATTTTGCAGCGCAGCATTCTCTGCGGGCAGGCCAAATGCATCCCAACCCATGGGCTGGAGTACATTTTTCCCCTGCATTCGCTGAAATCGGCTGATGACATCACCGATGGTGTAATTGCGCACATGACCCATGTGCAGTTTACCGGAGGGGTAAGGAAACATGGAGAGACAGTAGAACGCTTCTTGCTCGGTATCCTCTAGCACCCTGAAACAGGAAGCCTGTTCCCAAAAGCGTTGTACTTCCTGCTCAATTTCCTTGGGATTGTACTGTTCTTGCATGACAGTGATCTGACCGCTACCTAAAGGTCGCAAGGATAACAGTGAGTATTGAAAACCCACAACCAGCAAACGCAAACTGGGCTGTCCAAAGTCTGGCGGGTCTCCATTATATTTGCTGAACGCGTCTAGTACCTCGTCCAGTTTAAAATGACGGACTCAGCGCTTTTGTGATGCTGCGCATCAAGGCGCAGTGCGCAGGCAATGGCAGCGTCCTTGGCTAGCACTGCAACACCGAGG
>JANTGD010000272.1 GCA_024763135.1 Thiotrichales bacterium
CTCGTGGTCACCTTATTGGTGATGAGAGGTTTTTCTGATTTGCCGGGTGCACCAAGAGCTTGCGTGGACTTTTGTGATCCAACTGAGGTTTTTAGGTCCAACATTAAATGCGCTTGCACTGGCGTACTCGTTTGCAACTGGGACGACTGCAGCTAAAATCGGCGCATGTTACTGTTTCGTGCCATATTTACCGCTGCGTTGCTATTGTGCTTTGGAGAAAGCTGGGGTGCATGGGACCCCCGGTTACCCATCTCGAGTGAGAGACTGCTGGGCGACATTCCTGCGCGACCGGTGCCTCCGCGTCGGCCATTCGAGCAGTTCTTCAAAATCCGCCCCCTGGATCATGTCGGCTTTTCGCCGGACAATCAGACGATTTTTTTTATTCGCAATGATGGGGAAATCGATAACGTATTCGCCATGGATCTTGCGACGGAAAGCCTGCGCCAAGTGACCCATTATCATGAACCGGTGCAGAATCTGCTGATTGGCAATCAAGGGCATAGCTTATTTATTGTGCAGGACGAAGGAGGCAACGAACGCTACGATATTTCACGCTTCGACTTATCCACTGGCCTCAGCCAAAGGCTCACCCATTCGCCGCCGAATGAAATGAGCTATATCTGCGCCCAATCTCCCGATGGCCGGTTTCTCTACTATGGTCAATCGCAGGGGGTGCGGACTCAATCATCGCTTTGGCGGATTGATCTTAAGACGCGCAAAAATGAGCTGGTGCTCGCCTCGCGGGGTCGGCTATTGGAATGCGGAGACATCAGTCCTGACGGACGCTATTTAGTTTTTTATCAGTTCGTAGAAAATAACGAACGACATCTGGGGCTCGTGGATCTGGAAAAAAATCTGCATTTCTATATTTTCTATGCGCCGCAGGTCAACAATATCAATGCGAGCTTTCTGGATGATCGGCGGCTGCTGTTTATGAATGCCATGGGGGCCGATTATTTTTATCTGTGGCAATATCAGATCGACACTGGCCGCCTGTTAGCCGGGCGTGGGCCGTTGGCGTACCCACTGGAATCATTTTCAATTCAGGCGCAGGGGCAAATTGCGATTTTCTACTATCGGGTTGGGTTGCGTACGCGCACATTCGTTTATGTGGATCGCAGCAGAAACCAGATGCATTACCCATCGCTGAAGGAGCCGTTATACGATGCGCTTTTCAGTCCCACCGATCCGGGCGTTGCACTATTTATTACTGCCGATACCACCCAGCCCGAGCGCTATTATCTGTTTCATGCAGCGGTTCAGGGCTCAGCAAAAAGCACCGCTGCAACTCAAGGGGTTGAGTTCAAAGACAGGTCTTTAGGGGCTGCCAGCAGGAGCATTGCTGTTTCTGCTCACAAGCAAGCGCATTCGGTTGCTGACACAGACGGATGGCTTAAAATGATCTACGATGCCAATCAAACAGGGATCCCTCAGGATGAATTTGCCGAGGCGCGTTCATTGCTGATTCCAAGCTATGATGGCTTGCTGATCCCCTTACATTTGTTCATACCCAATGGTACCTCTAAAAAACAGCCCAGGCCGGTTATTATTTGGGTACATGGGGGCCCGGATGAGCATATCGATCCAGATTTCGACAGTTATTTTCAATATCTCAATAATCAGGGGTTTATTGTTGCCGCGCCCAATGTGCGCGGCAGTACCGGCTTTGGAAAATGGTACGCGATGCTGGACGACGGCGACTGGGGTGGTGGGCATGTGCAAGACATTTTGGCTGTAGCTGAGTTTCTGCGAGGCCTGGAATTTGTACAGCCGCAGCGGATTGCGCTGTTTGGTGAAAGCTTTGGTGGGTTTATTGTGCTATCGGCGATTACCCAGTATCCCAACCACTTCAATGCGGCGGTTGTATTTTTTGGCATTAGCGAATTAGCCACGTTTATCGAGGGTTTGCCGCGCTCTGCAGATCCCTATTTATTGGGGCAGCTCGGTTTCGATCCACGCAAAGATGCACAGAGAAATATCGCTGTATCACCCTATTATCATGTCCAACGTATTACGATTCCAGTGCAGATACATCAGGGTAAAAACGATTTGCGTGTTAAACAGGCGCAAACCGATCAGCTGGTAGCTAAAATGCGTGCGCTCGGTCTACCCATAGACTATTACACTTACGACGAAGGACACGGCTTTTTAAATTTTTCCAATGAATCTTTGGCTTACCGCAGAGTGGTAGAGTTTCTTTCGCGGTATTGATGGACAGCCTATGAGCGATTCACGCGGGATACAGGCTGTATGAGACTAAAGGAAGCTCTGATCAATTCGTCACACGGCAGATTACGGCGCAAAATCGCCCACTTCTGCGTTGCGGATCTTCGCAATCGCCAGCTATTACCTGCGATCCGCGCCTTGAACGGGACGATTTTTCACCACAATCTGCTCGCGCCAGAATGAATCAGAGCTTCCTTTACTGTAGATAGTTTTAGCATTATTCGAGTTGTTCGCCGAACATGGGCAGCCCATCGTTGAGAATTTGCGCCCGCATTGCAGTTGTGATGTGGAAAAAAGGCACGTCCAGTGTCACCTGCTTGCTATGGCGCGCCAGCAGCGCCAAGGCTTCTGTGCGTGTGTATCGGGGTTTTGTCGTAAACGTACCTTGGCCGTCGGTTACCTGCCATTTGCTCCCATTTTGAGTGAGCTTGAGCCAGGGGTGTTTCGTGTTGATCGAGGTATGGCGCACCTGAGCATCGAAGTGCCTACCAAGTCGATTGAGAGTGCGTGGTAGTTGCTGATCATAAATTCTGCGCAATGCTTGAATAGCCCGAACGTAACGGCTTTCGTGCACGCTCGCTGGTGTCCAGGCCAGACCATCGTAGCCGTGCTCACAGGCATAGCGAAGGAGTTTTTTACAGGCCAGTGAGACCCAGCTGTTTTTAAACGGGGCATGGGGAATATGACCTCCACAGCGATTGTCGTAGCCGTACTTTCTCCCCATTGTGTGCCAGTCGCTTTGTAACTCTTCGATAAACAACAAGCGACGACCCTCTTGGTCATGCCGATCGGTCGAGCGGACATGCGCGAGCACATTGCGCTCTTCAAAATGGGAGCCATAAAAGGTTTTTTGGAAATCAGGCAGAATTACGAGCCACTCCCGGTAGTTTTCTCCCTCGAGTAGGGAAAGGTGCTCATAGCGGGTGAAATAGCAGTTGCCCGTGGTGATGTTCCAATAATCTTTGGCATGTTGGTTGGCGCTGTGCCTTGCGGCGTCACTGTCGTTAAAGAAGCGCGTGCCATCTTGTGGGTTTGGAATAACTCGACCACAAGGATCCAGGGCAAACCATTTTTTGGCATGCTGCTTGTGAGGCGAGTCGCCAATGGGGCGGGCGGCACAGATACGAAAACGATAACGCTGATCGACAAAACGTAAGACCAAGAGATACTCCGCTTCGAGTCCTAGAAGATCATGAAAATAGGTTTGATGGGAAAGCAGACTTGCCACTTCCTTGAAACAGAGATTTCCAGTGTTACCCCAGACCATTTCAGTGCAGAGTTCGGGAAATATTGGTGAAAAATCGATGCAGGCGAGGACTTGTGCTTTACTGATCCATTGGTGGGCATCGGCCAGTTCGGACAGTCGGCTCAAAATGCCAGACCAGGTGATCTCTTCCTCAGCAATTCCCTGCCGGCGCAAATTGAGCAGGGTTGCACGCCATTGCTGCGGACTGGCGCGCTGCAAAGGGAGTCGTTCGATGCGTCGTTGCAGGCGGCTGTACAAATGGGCGTGATCAACTTGGGCTATAGCACTGAGTCGCTTGTGGGCGGACGGCAGGCGGTTTCGGCTGGCTTCAATTTTTCGCCGCTGAGCTGGTTGTTCGAGCCATGTAAGTAAACTGCGTCTATCAGCACTACTCCAGTTTTGTTGGGTGGCAATATCGGCCAGTGTCAGGCCCGAGTAGCGTAGTTTCACCGGACCACCCAGCAAGCCCGGCAGAGGCTGGCCCGACGAGGAAGCTGCAATAAGCAGGTCGATGACTTGATAGAGTTGTTGGTGTGAAGCGCCCTGATTGAGAAACCGTCGCAAAGCATGATAACGCACGCGTTCGGTGGAGAAGTCGACGATGGTTCCACTTGGCAGCTTCAGCATAGGCAGATCAGAGCCCCTTTAGATCGATTAGCGGTCAAGTTTTGCGCAACGAGGTATCGCACTCAATAAAGCTTATGGACGAAACGTGTTTATTAGGGAAGCTCAGATTAATTCTGCCGTGTTACGAATCGATCAGAGCTCCCTTAACAGTTGGTTAGGAGGTTCACCAAATCTTCATCAAACTGTCACGTCGCTGATACGTTTTCTTCATATCCACTTGATAGGCTTGCGCCGCGAAACAGGCCGATGAGGCCAGATCATTTGGGGGAGGCAAATCATGTTGCGGTATCGCAGTGTATTCATTTCGGATGTTCATTTGGGAACAAGGGATTGCCAGGCCGAGTTTCTTTTGGATTTTCTCCGCTCTATTGAATGTGATCGATTGTATTTGGTGGGTGACATTATCGATTTTTGGGCGATGCGCAAGAGTGTGTATTGGACAGAGGCGCAGTCCGCGGTGGTGCAAACCATCCTATCCAAGGCTCAGGATGGTAACGAAGTGGTGTATATCCCAGGCAATCATGATGCGTTGCTTAGAGACTATTGTGATGCGGAGTTCAATGGCGTCAAGCTACGCCGACAAGCCGCGTTTTGCAGCATGGATGGGCGTCGCTTTCGGGTGAGTCATGGCGATGAATTTGATGCGCAAGTCAAGCACAATCTGCTTACCAAGTTCATTGGTGATAACGCCTATATGTGGCTCTTAGGCATGAATCGCTGGAGTCAATCTCTGCGCGCTCGATTTGGGTTTAAGTATTGGTCCTTAGCAGGATTTCTAAAGACGCGTATGGGTAAGGTTAACCGACATATTCGGCGATTCGAGGAGGCCGCGGCCCAACGCGCCCGCTTCGATCACTATGATGGATTTATCTGTGGGCACATCCACAAGCCAGGCATCCGGGATTACGCGGGGATCCTCTACTGTAACGATGGTGATTGGGTGGAGACTTGTAGCGCGTTGGTGGAAGATGAATTTGGAAATCTGCAATTGCTACATTGGTCTGATCATCAAAAAGTCCAGCAAATCCAATCCTTCGTTGGGGGAAGGCCAGTCGATTCGACGCTGCGCCACACCGGCTAACAGGCCGCCGGGTTTCCTGGTAACAGATGTTATGGTTTTGAAATGCTTAAACCCGCAAATAGCGTGGTTGAAAATGTGTTTCCAGTGGCCCGTAGAGATGCGGTTTACAGATCCAGATCAGCATACCGATATA
>JANTGD010000273.1 GCA_024763135.1 Thiotrichales bacterium
AAGGGGTCATCTGTAGCCTTGTTTTTAATCACCATAGGACCACTATGATTCATAAAAACAAAACCACATCTAACCCCTTGATGACTCACTGATACAGTCAGTTTGGGCTTGGCGGTGTACTAGGTAAATTCGCAACTGCGTGCACACCTTATGAGTGTTGAGTATTTATTCTTTTGCGCAGAAATGTTTAGCCCGCCGAGCTTCCTGGCATCGATACTTCGTAGCGCATAAAAAAAGGCCGCTGATAACAGCGGCCTTTTCCTAAAGTTATAACTGCAGCACTTTACTTGACGGCAACGCCCAATGCTTTGATTGTTTCAAGCGTCAGGAAACGGGTTGGCGTTAGCCCTTTGGCATCCTGGAACTTCCGCATTGCGTTGATCGTTTGCACACCGACAATGCCATCGATGGGTCCGCGGTAATAGCCTGCTTTTTTCAGCGCATTCTGGATCTCCTTGATCTTCGTGCTGGTCATATTGACCTGACAGAGAACCGGCATCCACTCCATTTGCCCATCGCTGACCTTTTCGGTGCGAGTAACCGTTTGGTACTTTGCAGGAATCGAAATGCGCTTTTCTTGAGGTGGTGAAACCATCTTACGCACTTTAACAGTCTTGTACCTTGCAGGCACCACGACCTTCTTAGTCATCGCTGGGGACTCTACCACACGCTTAGTAATCGTTTTGTATTGAGCCGGCTTGGCCGCCATACAAAATGCATCACCTGTTGGGGTCCCCTTCGCACCGGAACGGCTGGCACAGGCCGCAGTGGCTGCACCGGATCCGCTCACAGGACACCAGTAAGTCTCCGCATCGGCCACTTTTTCACGCTTGGTGACGGTCTTATATTGCGCAGGAATTTCAACGGTACGCTCTTGTGGCGGTTGCACCATTTTCCTCACAGTGACAGTCTTATACTCAGCTGGCACGGCGACACGCTTGGTTGTAGGCGGACTGACCATCACACGCTTGGTTACCGTGCGGTATTGTGCGGGCACCTCCACCAAACACATCACCTCGCCGGTTGCGCGATCGAGACGCTCCTTGACACCTCTGACACGCTCGAATTGTTCAACCTGACAAGCTCCACCAGAACACTCCGAAACCTTCCAGGTTGTATAGGCGGGCTTCACGAGTACCTTTTCAGTCACAGTTTTATACTGCGCTGGAACAGTCACCACCTTTTCGGTAGGCTCTGATACGAGTACCTTTTCGGTAACAGTTTCGTATTTCGCTGGAATTACCTCAACCTTGCTAGAGGGCTCAGCCACCATAACCTTTTCTGTACGGCTGGTGTACTTGGCAGGAATATAGTATTCGGCATAACACTGTCCGGGTTTTGCATTGTCAGTGTCGAGCCCCATGCTGCGTGCAATATTCAAGCGATTGGCATCGGCCATTTTTGCATTGGCACCTTTAGCGCTGATGACACCATCAGTACCAAATGTCCAAAAGGTTTCTTCGGGGGAAACCAGTACTTTTTCAGTCACAGTCTTATAGCTTGGTGGGACAGGAATCAATTTTTCACCCGCCTCGCTAACCAATACTTTTTCTTCCACCCACTGATACTTGGCAGGTATCACTTCGAGTTTCTCACCCTCGGCCTTGGCCAGTACGCGCTCTGTAACTGACTTGAATTTCGGTGGAATCCAGACACGCGCGTAACATTCACCAGGTTTTGCATTAGGTGGCAACAAATCACCACCGGGTGAAACCATCGCAACTGGCTGAGCTGATGCTGCGCCTTTTGCGGTTATTGCCTGTTCCTTGCTCTGTAATGCGGCTTCTCTTTCTTTAAGCGCCTGCAGTTTTGCCTCGTATTCCTTTTCTGCTGCTGACGCACTGGCAGCAGATGTAGTGGCCTTGTTGTTGGAGCAAGCACCTGTCAGTGCCACCAACACGGCCAACGAAGCAACGGTCACGATCCGTTTTGATCTCATTGGGTTTTCCCCCCTTCCAGGAAAATTGTTTGACTCGGGAAAAATATAGCAAAAAAAAATGTGACGTGTGTTCTAAATTTTTGCCACTAACACATTGTCGGGCAAGAATATTAGCCGATTTTGCGACGAGTGCAACAGAAATTACTCTGAGAATGCGCTAGCGCTCATAGCACACAGGGATCACGTACGCGGCAAACATACAACATCTGCAATCAACAAAGCCACAGAGGACAGTATGTTGTGGTGAGTGGGAAATTGGCCCGTTGCAGCTGATTTTTCAGAAAAACAGTATGTTGCGATCAAAAACAGCACTTCAAAACATTGTCACATCTTGTAAATCATTATCTTAGAAGGCAATTTTCGCCCTAAACCTAACCTTTCTCAGATCGCCAACGTGCTGGTCTAAGCCTAACGGCCTAGCAAAACCCAAACACTGGGGCAGCCTTTTTCGGCACTTTTGGACATTCAGCGCGGGGATGATCTACTAAAGGGGCGTTGCAAGACAGCGTAAAATGCCCGGACGCAAAGCGCACGCTGCCCAACATTCACGTCATATCGAATGGAGTAACGCGAAAACAAGCAGCGCGCAACGCAGCCATTTTACAACAGCCCCGTAAAGCGCTGGCCATCTCAGCTAATAGTGGCGGGATTAGCTGAAAATCACTGCCAGCCAAATCATGAGCGCAACCCCCAGAGACAGCATCACTGCTGCAGACCCCTGGTCTTTGGCACGGCCCGACAGCTCATGGTAATCAAGGCCAATTCGATCGGACAGCGATTCCAGGCCGGAATTGAGCAGCTCAACAATCAACACCAACAACATTGCTGCAATGAGTAACACGCGTTCCAGCCAAGTCTCCCCGAGCCATAAGGCCAGGGGGGTAAAAATCAACAGCAGCCAAACTTCCTGACGAAATGCTGCTTCGTTGCGAAAGGTTTCTAGAATTCCGCGTCGTGAATTCAAAAACGCCAAGACTATGCGTCGCAATCCGCGTTGCTTGATCCGGTTCTGTAATCTGCCGTGCAACCTTAAAGTTTCTGAACGCTCGCTGCTGTCGCGCATAGGTAACTACTCTGCTGATTGCCAGCGCAGGTCGAGCTGCCGCGCAGCTTTTACTTCATCGAAGCGTCGATTGGGAAGCTTATGAGGGGCCGTGCGGACAAGCTCGGGTTCATTTTCGGCCTCTGCCTGGATTTGCTGCATGGCACCGATAAAGTGATCCAGGGACTCCTTGCTCTCGGTTTCGGTCGGTTCGATCAGCAGGCACTCGGGGACCATCAAGGGAAAGTAGGTCGTCGGCGCATGCACGCCATAATCGAGCAATCGCTTTGCAAAATCCATCGCTGTTACATTCAACTCCTTTGCCTGACGTTTGAGCGTCACTATAAATTCATGACTGGCGCGCCGCTCTGGAAAAGCAAGATCGAAGCCTTTCTGACGTAACGCTGCCTGCAAATAATTCGCATTGAGTGTGGCAAAATCGGCAACCCGTGACATACCTTCACGACCCAGCATGCGCATATACACATACGCCCTGAGCAACACACCCGCGTTGCCGGCAAAAGCAGACAGCCTGCCAATGGACTCAGGCAGGTCTGTTCGGTCCAGCCAACGATAGTGTTCTCCATCTTGCGCCACAACCGGAATGGGACGATACGGCATCAAACGCGCTGCAACTCCGACAGCCCCCGAACCCGGGCCACCCCCGCCATGTGGCGTGGAAAACGTTTTGTGCAGGTTCATATGAATGACATCGAATCCCATATCACCCGGACGCACCTTACCCAGGATGGCATTTAGATTTGCGCCGTCGTAATAGAGCAAACCGCCCACGTCGTGAACAATCGCTGCAATCTGCGATATTTTGCGTTCGAATACACCCAGCGTCGATGGATTGGTAAGCATCAATCCGGCAGTCTGAGGTCCAACGGCCGCCGCAAGGGCCTCTAGGTCCACATCCCCTTGGTTATCAGTCGGAATTTCCTTGACCCGATAGCCGCACATAATGGCGGTAGCAGGGTTGGTGCCGTGCGCGGCGTCCGGCACCAGGATTTCGGTACGCTGCTGATCGGATCGAGCATCGTGGTAAGCGCGGATCATTGCAATCCCCGCAAATTCTCCCTGAGCTCCAGCCATCGGTGTCAATGAAACCCCGGCCATACCGGTGACCTCCTTGAGCATTTCCTGCAGCTCAAAGAGGATCGACATAAATCCCTGGCTCTGGAATTCCGGCGCATAAGGGTGGCGATCAATCAGACCGGGCAGCATTGCCAAGCTATTACATGCACGCGGGTTGTATTTCATCGTGCATGAACCCAATGGATAAAAATGGGTATCGATTGAGAAATTCTTTTGTGACAGTTGCGTATAGTGGCGAACTGCCTGTAATTCAGAGACTTCAGGTAATTCAAGTGCCGACTTACGTTGAAATCGTTCTGGTAATGCGGCACGCTTTTCCTCTCGAGGCAGCTGCGCCCTGGCCACTCGACCAGTTTTGGATTGTTCAAATATCAACATAAAAAATTTTTCTTAAAGGAAGTAAGTTGCCAATTGAGACGTTTGCGGCTGAGCGTCCCACTCAAGCCCGCTCCAACGCGGCAATTGCGCCGGCATAATCTGGTTCCTGCGCAATTTCGTCTAATAACTCGGTGTAACACACCATATTGTTTCGACTGAGCACGATGACCGCTCGAGTCGCAAGTCCCGCCAACGGCCCATCAAGCAGGAGGACGCCATAGTCGGTTGCAAAATCCCGGGAACGCAGCATCGATAGAGTGAGGACATTATCGATCCCCGCCGCCTTACAAAAGCGCGCCATAGCAAAGGGTAAATCAGCTGAAATGGTTAAAAAAACACTGTCCTCGTGCTGCTCTGCCTCGGCGTCAAAACGCTTGGCCGAGGTTGCGCATACTCCGGTATCCAAGCTAGGCACAACATTCAATAATTTTTTCTTTCCCGCAAAATTAGCAAGCGATAAGTCTTTCAAACGGCTATTGGTCAAGACAAAATCAGGCGCTTGCGTCCCCACCTCAGGCAATGCGCCATTGGTATGGACAGGCTTTCCTTGTAAGTGAACGGTTGCCATACTGGGGTATTCCTCTACCTTAAAGAAGCTCTGATCAATTCGTAACACGGCATCTTGCGGCGCAACATCGCCCACTTCTGCGTGGCGGATCTTCGCAATAGCCCGCTATTACCTGCGATCCGCGCCTTGAACTGGACGATTTTTCACCACAATCTGCTCGCGCCAAAATTAATCAGAGCTTCCTTAACAGGCTGTTGAAAAACTCTCAGGTGAGTGCGAGACAAGGCAAAATCTGGAGAAAAAGCGCAGTTTACACGCAGTAAATGA
>JANTGD010000274.1 GCA_024763135.1 Thiotrichales bacterium
TGCACACCAATATCTTACGCGTCTTTTTTGCGCCCAACTGAGGTTTTTAGGTTGAACGTCCCAGTTTCTTCAAGTTTCTCCCGTTACGGTTTGTCAGCATGCGTGAAATCTATCGATTACCGATTAAAAAAAATCGCCGACCTAAGGTAAAACCCAAACTTCAAGGTGTCCACACGGGCTTTAAAACGTCATTGTGTCTGACATCTTCGGAGCTGGCGGACGAATTGTTGTCTTTGCGGGGATTGATCGGTGGCTATGAGATAGATCAACAAGGCGCGCGTATTCTCCCGATACGCTGCAATGAAAAGCGCTGTGAGGGTTATGTTTGGGACCCCGAGTTACGCTTTCCCGTCGCGGTGACAAATCTCCTTCAGGAAGGGCAGTGCTTTGAGCAGCTCCAGCAGCGTCCTGTACAGAGTAATTATTGTCAATTGCACCAAGTGCTTTTAACTGATCCGGTGATCGAGGAAAGGCAGAACGCGCAGGCATTGACAATTGATTTTAACCTGGCATTCGCTTATGAAGCTGCTCACTATAGCGCTGAATTGGGCATGGTGACTTTGGTTGAAAGCCGACGCTACCTGACATTGGACGATCAGTCGCAGGTGATAATTATCGATACCCAAAGCAGTGAACAACCAGTGGTTTATTTGCAAGCCCAGCAGGACGAGCAGCCGATCAAGCCGATTGGTCAGCCACTGCGACAGGCCCACCCACAACCCGGGCATGTGCAGCTGCGTTTCGCGCAAACTATTCCCGAAATCTGGGCAGGGCGGGGAGTCGCTGAACTCACGGTGCTGGAAGAATACCATCATTATTTATTGCAACGCCCGATTGCAACGCCTCATACAACCATCTGGGTACCTGCGCTGGAACCGATTTCCTGGGGGTGGAGCATGCGCGCGGGTCGGCGGCGCGATCAATCCTGGTGCATCCTCAGGCGTAAATTGATTCAGCCTTTTCTCCGCCCGGATGGTTTGGATTTTCCGCTCTGGTCGGATAGTGTCAAATCGTTTTGTCAGCCGGTTTATTGGAGATGACGCTGGATATCGCAATCGTAGGGGGTGGCATCGCAGGGCTGAGCCTGGCAACAGCATTGGCGCAGACAGATCGAGAGGTTGCGATATTCGATGCGCGAGATTATTTCGGGGGACGAATTTGCGCTTTTTCTTCAAATGAGGCGGAGCAGATTTCTTTTGATCTTGGGCCGAGCTGGGTCTGGCCGGAGGATCAGCCCTTACTCGCGGCCTTGCTCCGCAAACATGATTTGCCAACCATGGAGCAACCCTGTGAGGGAGCAAATCTCTACCAGGCCAGTGCCAATGCCGCAGCGCAGCGATTCGTAGACCCAAGCATCTATGCCGGCGCCTATCGCCTGCGTGATGGTTTGGATGCATTGGTCAGCGCGATGCTCGAAACGCTGCCGGCGGCCAGACATTCCAAGCACCGATTGCTGTCGCTACAAAATAGAGACACGCACATTGCGCTTGAGTTCGAGGTGAATGAATCCGCCCCGCGTACTGTTTTGGCTAAACAGGTTGCGCTGTTGCTTCCCCCGCGATTAGTGGCTCAATCGCTACAGTTTGACCCGGCGCTCAGTCCCCGGATACTGCGGTTGATGCGTGAAACGCCGACCTGGATGGCGGGGCACGCTAAGGTTGTCGCGCACTACCCGACGGCGTTCTGGCGCGAACAGGGACTCAGTGGAAATGCGTTTTGTAGCTATCCTGAGGCGACATTGGGAGAAATCTACGATGCCTCGCATAGTGCGATAAAATCAGCCGCATTAGCCGGATTTTTTGCGTTGAGCGCGGCGCAACGAGAACGGTTGCGGGGAGAGTTGGAGGGGCGTGTGATTGCTCAGCTGACGCACTTATTTGGCGCTCCGGCTGCAGAGCCAAAGCGTGTTGTGATTAAAGACTGGGCGCGGGATACGTTGACTGCAACGCCGCAGGATTGGCAGATCCCTGCAGCGCATCCTGTCTATGGTAATCGCTATCTTCGTCTTGCTCATTGGGAGGACAAGCTGTATTTCGGCGGCAGCGAAACCGCCCAACGCTTCGGGGGATACCTGGAAGGCGCGTTACAATCCGCGCAAACCGTGTATCGGCAAATGCAGCTCTAGTACCTCGTCCAGGCCGCTACTCAAGCAATCCATAGTCAAGCCTCATACAGACCTGTCGGGCGGATCAGGCGTTAGCCGCATCCACCAAAGAAACTACTGTGCCTCTTGTTCGACGGTCAATTCTTCTGGCCATACCCCTGTGGGTGGTCCGAGGTTCAGATCAGGACCTTCGAAACGAACCAAATAGAGCACTTGTTCCGGTTGTTCCTCCAGGTGGCCGGTTTCAATAATGACCCCGCGCGTACCGGAAGCCGCAATTAACGCATCGTCAGGTAATTCAGGGATGCCACCGTCGTTATAAATGGCATTGGCGGCATAGACCAAATCACCTGGATTGAGATTTTTTAAATTCACTGTCTACCTTCCATTATTGTGGTGTTTGTACCGCCAAAGCAGTGTGTTGCATGTTGTATTTGCGACAAATTATCGTTGGCGATGATTTAAAAGCCATTAAAAACAATCACTAACTAGAACACAACTGGTGTGGCATAGCGTTTGCAATGACATATATCAACATAAGCAAAACACTTGCCATGGAGACCCATACCGATGCTGAAGCTCAGCAACAGCGCTCAATCCGCGATCACACGTTTTCTTGAATCCTCTGACGCCCCGCAAGGTGGATTACGTATTGCCGTCACCGACGGTGGGTGCTCTGGCATGCAATACGCCATGTCGCTCGAGGCGGAAAGCCGTGCGGATGACACGATTATCGAATTCGACGCGTTTCAGGTATTTGTTGACTCCCAAAGTGCGCCACTCTTACAAGGTATTTCGGTGGATTATCTGGAAGGTGTGGATGGCAGTGGATTCAAATTTGAAAACCCAAATGCAACTGCTGCCTGCGGTTGTGGTAAATCTTTTTCTGCGTAGGAGCCAAGTTTATGTGGGATTATTCCGAGAAGGTACAAGAACATTTTTTCAATCCGCGTAACGCCGGGGCAGTGGAAAACGCCAATGCCACGGGAGATGTCGGATCGCTCTCCTGCGGTGATGCCTTGCGCCTGACCCTAAAGGTGGACCCGGAGACCGATAAAATTCTCGATGCCGGGTTTCAGACCTTTGGATGCGGCTCTGCCATCGCTTCGAGTTCGGCGCTTACCGAGATGATCAAGGGCATGACGCTCGATGATGCCTTGGAGGTGAGTAATCAGGATATTGCGGATTTTCTGGATGGGTTGCCACCGGAAAAAATGCATTGTTCGGTTATGGGCCGAGAAGCGCTACAGGCTGCCATCGCCAATTATCGCGGTGAGGAATGGTCGGACGATCACGAAGAAGGCGCACTGGTTTGTAAGTGTTTTGCGATCGACGAAGTCATGATTGAAGAGACCGTTCGCGCAAATCAGTTGAAAACCGTGGAAGACGTGACAAATTATACCAAGGCCGGTGGTGGATGCGCTGCCTGTCATGAGGGAATAGAGGAGATTCTGACGCGGGTTCTGGCCGAGCAGGGTGAGGCGTTTGATCCTAATGCCGCCGTCGCAGCGCCTGAACCAGAGCCAGTGGCGGCGCAAGCGAAGCAACCGTTGACAAATTTACAGCGAATTAAAAAGATCGAAACGCTGCTCGATGAAATTAGGCCGAACTTACAACGTGACAGGGGAGATGTCGAGCTTCTGGAAGTCGATGGCAGGAATATCTATGTGAATCTCATCGGCGCCTGCTCAGGTTGCCAGCTTGCATCTGCCACATTGGGTGGCATCCAGCAACATCTGGCCGATGGGCTGGGGGAAATGATCCAGGTATTGCCCGCCGAGGCGCTGGCGCATCGTGACATGATGAGGGCATAAACATGAGTAAAGGAATTTATTTGGATAATAACGCCACCACCATGGTGGCGCCCGAAGTAGTTGAAGCGATGTTGCCTTATTTTACTGAGCAATTTGGCAATCCTTCCTCGATTCACCAATTTGGCAATCAAGTTGGTAAAGCACTCAAGAAAGCGCGTAAACAGGTGCAGCGGTTATTGGGTGCGCAGTATGATTCCGAAATCATTTTTACCTCTTGTGGCACCGAGTCTGATTCGACGGCAATTCTATCGGCTTTGAGGGCGCAGCCAGAGCGCAAAGAAATCATTACCACTGTAGTGGAACATCCGGCGGTATTGAACCTTGCTGAGCAGCTGGAAAAAGAAGGCTATGTGGTTCACTATCTCAAGGTGGATAAAAAAGGCCGGCTGGATCTTGATGCCTATCAGGCGCTGTTATCGGATCAAGTGGCAGTGGTCTCGGTGATGTGGGCTAACAATGAAAGTGGCACATTGTTTCCCGTAGAAAAAATGGCAGAGATGGCCAAAGCTGCCGGTGTCATGTTCCATACCGATGCGGTACAGGCGGTCGGCAAAGTACCCATCAATCTGCAAGAATCCGCGATCGATATGCTATCGCTTTCCGGTCACAAATTGCACGCGCCTAAAGGTGTTGGTGTGCTGTATCTCCGCCGGGGCGTGCGTTATCGTCCGCTGCTCAGGGGTGGCCACCAGGAGCGTGGACGCCGTGCAGGCACGGAGAATGCAACCTCGATCATTGGCTTGGGCAAGGCCTGTGAAATGGCGCAAGAAGCCATGGCGTACGAAAACAGTTTTGTAAAAGCTATGCGCGATAAATTGGAAAAAGGCATATTGGATCAGGTCCCCTATTGCTTTGTAACAGGTGACCCCGATCATCGCCTGCCAAATACCTGTAATATAGCTTTTGAGTATATTGAGGGCGAGGCAATTTTATTGTTGCTCAATAAAATGGGTATCGCAGCGTCCAGTGGATCGGCTTGTACCTCCGGCTCTTTAGAGCCTTCTCATGTTATGCGCGCCATGGATATACCGTTTACCGCCGCGCATGGGTCGGTCAGGCTGTCTTTGTCTCGTTACAATACGATGGAAGAAATTGATCGCGTTATCGACGCCATACCACCGATTGTGGCGCAGTTGCGTGAGCTGTCGCCCTATTGGCAGGGCAATGGGCCAGTGGAAGAACCTGAAAAGGCCTTTGCACCAACCTACGCCTGATTGACCGACCGATCGTCTGATTTCTATTCGATAGGCCTTAGCAGGCTGTTGAAAAACTTTCAGGTGAGTGCGAGACAAGGCAAAATCTGGAGAAAAAGCGCAGTTTACACGCAGTAAATGAGCATTTTGAGCCACAATTAACGCTGGATCGTGCCA